>CAIZPZ010000081.1:0-13479 GCA_903934975.1 uncultured Actinomycetes bacterium
GCGAACGCTTGTTAGCAGCGCTGCCATATATTCCGTTGGATAATTAGCTTTGAGATAGGCGGTCCAATAAGAAACCATTCCATATCCCGCACTATGTGCGCGGTTGAATGCGTAATCTGAGAATGGAATAAGAACTTCCCACAAGCGAGTAATAGCTGCATTTGAGAAACCATTTTCTTTCATGCCCGCTTCAAATGGAACATATTCTTTATCTAGAATTTCTTTATTCTTTTTACCCATTGCTTTACGCAATAGATCTGCGCGACCGAGTGAGAAGCCTGCAACTTTTTGAGCGATAGCCATTACTTGTTCCTGATAAACAATGAGACCATAGGTATCGCCCAAAATTTCATCGAGTGGCTTATGCAGCTCTGGGTGTATTGGCTCTACAGGCTTTCGACCATTTTTGCGATCGGCATAGTTATTGTGCGCATTTTCACCCATTGGTCCCGGGCGATACAAAGCAATAACTGCAGAAATATCTTGAAAAGAATCCGGTGAGAGCGAGCGAAGCAATGCTCGCATAGGGCCACCATCGAGTTGGAATACTCCCAATGTGTCACCGCGAGATAAGAGTTGATAAGTCTTTAGATCATCAAGTGTGAGATCTTCAAGTACAACATCGATTCCTTGGTTTGCTTTGATGTTGAGAAGACAATCATCCAAAACAGAGAGATTTCGAAGTCCAAGAAAGTCCATCTTGAGAAGCCCAATTGATTCGCAAGCGCCCATATCAAATTGAGTAATGATTGCGCCATCGGCTTCACGTCGATGAATTGGAATAACATCGAGTAAAGGTTCGCGCGAGAGAATAACTCCAGCAGCGTGCACTCCCCACTGACGCTTGAGACCTTCCAGTCCTCGCGCAGTATCTACAACTCGCTTTGAATCTGCATCAGTGTCGTAGAGAGTTCTAAATTCCCCCGCTTCTGAATATCGCTCATCTTTTGGATCAAATACACCCGATAGCGAGATGTCTTTGCCCATTACTGATGGTGGCAGCGCCTTTGTGAGTTTTTCACCAATTACATATGGATATCCAAGAACACGAGTTGAATCTTTGAGTGCTTGTTTTGATTTGATAGTGCCATAGGTAATGATTTGAGCAACGCGATCTTCACCATATTTCTCCGTTGCATAACGAATCATCTCGCTGCGTCTGCGCTCGTCGAAATCGAGGTCAATATCTGGCATTGAGATACGTTCTGGATTCAAGAATCGCTCAAAAAGTAAACCGTGCACCAATGGATCAAGTCCCGTAATTCCAAGTGCATATGCAACAAGTGAGCCCGCAGCAGAACCACGACCTGGGCCAACACGAATTCCAACTTTTTTTGCATGTGCAACTAAGTCGGCTACAACAAGGAAGTAGCCAGGAAATCCCATCTTCTCCATCACGCCAAGTTCGTATGACAAGCGATCTTTGTATTCTTGAGCGACATTTTCACCGAGGCGCTCCACAAGACCGCGTTCTGATTCTTTGACTAGCCACGTATCTTCTGTTTCTCCCGTTGGTACTGAAAATTGTGGGAGCAAATTTTCGCCTTCACGTAATTTCACATCACAGCGCTGGGCAATAAGTAATGTGTTATCGCAAGCCTCTGGTAATTCCTTGAAGAGCTCACGCATTTGCGCTGGTGTCTTGAGATAAAACTCGTCGTTATCGAACTTGAATCGCTTTGGGTCGGCCAATGTCGATCCAGATTGCACACAGAGCAGCGCTTCATGGGAGGGCGCATCTGCATTGAATGTGTAATGAAGATCATTTGTTGCAAGTAATGGCAGACCTAGCTCTTTACCTAACTTGAGAAGATCTGTTTTTACACGGGTTTCAACATCGATTCCGTGATCCATCAACTCAAGAAAGAAATTCTCTTTTCCAAAAATATCTCGAAGTTCACTCGCCGCACGAACTGCTTCTTTATACGCACCCATTCGAAGACGAGTTTGTATCTCACCACCCGGGCATCCGGTAGTTGCGATAAGACCGCTTGAATACTGCGACAGTAATTCACGATCCATGCGTGGCTTGTAGTAATAGCCTTCGAGGGAGGCAAGGGATGAGAGGCGAAATAGATTTGAAAGACCTTGATTATTTTCAGCCAAAATAGTCATGTGCGTATATGCACCACCACCAGAGACATCGTCTTCTCCGCCATCAGCCCACTTCACTCGCTTTTTTTCAAAACGTGACTCTGGTGCAACGTAGGCTTCAATACCGATGATTGGCTTTACGCCAACCTTTTTTGCCTGCTTGTAAAAATCAAATGCGCCGAACACATTTCCATGATCTGTCATCGCTATTGCAGGCATTTCCTGGCGAGCAACTTCTGCTACTAAATCTCCAACGCGCGCAGCACCATCGAGCATTGAATACTCGGTATGTACGTGTAAATGGACAAATGAATCAGATGACATGATGAGCGAGGTTAGTCCTTAGGGAAGGACCGCGTCGGAAAGCAACGCCAAAGAGCCGATGAGGTCAGCGGGATACGGTGCTTCAAATCTCATATCGTGACCTGATACTGGATGTTTGAAACGAAGTTCTTTGGCATGAAGCCATGGTCGAGACATGGCCAAACTTGCAGCCAATACTGGATCTGCTCCATATGTCATATCCCCTACGAGCGGATGATTGAGTGCAGAGAAATGAACTCTAATTTGATGAGTGCGTCCAGTTTCTAATTCGACCTGCACAAGTGAGACTCCGCGATAAAACTCAATTACTTCGTAGTGAGTAATTGATGGTTTTCCTTGTGCAACAACTGCAAATCGATGATCTTCTTTCGGGTGACGATCAATTGGTGCATCAATAGTTCCAGTTGTTGGATCCATATGACCTTGAATGAGCGCGTGATAAATCTTCTCAACACTGCGATCGCGAAATGCTTCTTTGAGAACGCTAAATGCTCGATCACTCTTTGCAACAATCATCAGGCCACTTGTTCCAACATCGAGACGATGAACAATTCCTTGACGCTCTGCAGGACCACTAGTTGACACTGAATATCCGGCAGCCATAAGTGCGCCAACAACTGTTGGGCCACTCCATCCCGGACTTGGATGCGCAGCGCAACCAACTGGCTTATCAATGACAATGAGGTCGTCATCATCGAAGACCACTCGCAAGCCATCGAGTGGTGTCAATGGAATCGGCGCTGCATTTATCTGTTCAGGTAATAGGACTTCAATAATTTGACCTGCTTCAACGCGTGCTGATTTCGCCATCGCTTGCCCATTAGTAGTGATATCGCCATCTTCGAGAAGGCGAACTACAGATGTGCGCGAGAGTCCGAGTACGCGAGTAAGAGCGCTATCGATTCGCTCACCTGCTACCCCTTCAGGAACTGAAAGAGTTCGTAATTCTCGTGACATTTCTAAACTCCAGGCTTATCTGGTCGATCATTTCTGGGGGCAACTGGCGCAATATTGCGCACTGAAAGGATGACCGAAATTCCAGCTGCTACAACAATAGCGCTATCTGCAACATTAAATATTGGCCAATGAGGAAGGGCAATCCAATCAATAACGTGTCCCCTCAAGAAACCTGGCGCACGAAAAATTCGATCGCTGAGATTTCCAAGAATTCCACCAAGGAGTAATCCGAGAACAAGGGCCCATCCGCGATGAATAATTCGAGGTGCTACGTAAGTAATTGCGAGAATAACTGCCAGGGCAAATAGAGAGAGAAAAAGCGTTGCACCTGTTGCGAAACTAAATGCAGCTCCTGGA
Organism: uncultured Actinomycetes bacterium; assembly: GCA_903934975.1. Classification (GTDB taxonomy): domain Bacteria; phylum Actinomycetota; class Actinomycetes; order Nanopelagicales; family Nanopelagicaceae; genus Planktophila. The sequence goes on from CAIZPZ010000081.1 coordinate 3,733, forward strand.
TTGCGTACAAAAGTAAGTTGGAGAAATGAACCAATCAATTTGACTGGCTCGCGTTGTGAAAGCGTTGAGACTGCCCATGCTTTAGTTGCTAGATCGATGAGAAAAATTATCCAAGCGCATGCATAAAGAAAGCGCCAATGCTGTTGAAGTCCGTGGCGCAAGTTAGCGCCGCTCTTCCTTCTGCTTGCAAACCATGCAAAGAGTTGCACGTGGGAAAACTTGCAGACGAGCTTTACCAATGATATTTCCACACTCTTCGCACTTACCGTATGTCTTATTATCAATACGTTCTAATGCGCGCTCGGTTTGAAGAACCATTTCGCGAGCATTGATAACGAGAGACATTTCATGTTCGCGCTCGAAAGTCTTCGTTCCTGCATCAGCCTGATCATCGCCTGAGCCTTCACCTGATTCTTTAATCAATGAATCCATTTCGGCTTCAACTAGGGTTAACTCATGTTGTAAGCGCAGGAGATCTTTTGCCACTTCGCTACGAATAGCCTTGAGCTCTGCGGCACTCCATGGGGATTCGTTATCACTGACAACTACTGGAGTTGGCGCACCTTTGATTGGCTTGAGCGGTGCAACTTTCTTTCCGCTCTTCACCGGACGTGGTGGAGGAAGCATGGTGAGGCGACGCTCTTCTACGACTGGAACAACTACTGGAGCAACAATTGTTGAGACACTTACAGTCTGAGATTTTTCATCAACAGTCAGAGTTGTCTTTGAAGGAAATGGTTTTCCCGGAGCTTTCTTGACTGGAATGCTCTTCACGGCGCTCTTCTTTGCAGCGGCCTTCTTTGCAGGCGCTTTTTTAGCTACAGCTTTCTTTGCAGGTGTCTTTTTGATAGCGGCCTTCTTTGCAGGCGCCTTTTTAGCTACAGGCTTCTTAGCTGCGCTCTTCTTTGCTGGGGCGCTTTTCTTAGGCATGGCGCGCACCTTATGCGCAATCGGGCGATCGCACCAACTTCGCCACGGGTAATTTGCTCACGCCATGCTCTAGACTCCTGCCTGAACACATTTCGAGCGTTGACGGGGCCATCACCTCACGAGCTTGTTGGAAGAGTCGAGTGAGTATTTCACTCGAGGTAGAACCAAAGGTGTTTCTAATAAGAGGTATCGAGAAATCGATACAAGGCGGGTGGTACCGCGAGTTATCCATTGAGATGGAAATTCGTCCCTCCAGTTCCAATTCTCGGAGCTATCTGGAGGGTTTTTTTATGTCATTTCGCGCGATTCCTGCATCGATAGATCTGCCTGCAATGGAACATTCAATTCTTAAATTTTGGAAAGAAAACTCCATTTTCGAAGAGAGCACTAAAGCTCGCAAAAATGGTGAAGCGTGGACTTTTTATGAAGGTCCCCCAACTGCAAATGGACTACCCGGAACACACCACATTGAAGCGCGTGTTTTCAAAGATGTATTCCCCCGTTTTCAAACTATGAAAGGAAAACTCGTAGAACGTAAAGCGGGTTGGGACTGTCACGGTTTGCCCGTTGAGATTGCAGTTGAAAAGGAACTTGGTTTTTCGGGTAAGGGAGATATTGAAAAATTCGGTATCGCGCAATTCAATGACAAGTGCCGACAATCAGTAACACGCCACGTCGATGCCTTTGCAACAATGACGAATCGCATGGGCTTCTGGGTTGATTTCGATCAAGCGTATTGGACGATGGCTCCAGAATATGTGGAGAGCGTGTGGTGGAGCCTCAAAGAAATTTGGAAAAAGGGTTTACTTGTTCAAGATCATCGCGTTGCTCCATATTGCCCTCGATGTGGAACCGGATTATCAGATCACGAATTAGCGCAAGGCTACGAAAGCGTCGTAGATCCATCTGTATATGTACGTTTTCCAATTACATCCGGTGAACTTGGCGACCTTGGGGCATCTCTACTTGTGTGGACTACAACGCCATGGACACTCGTTTCTAATACCGCTATTGCTGTCCATCCAGATGTTGACTATGTATTAGTAGAAGTAACGCATGAAGAAAAGAGTGAACTTCTTGTTCTCGCGGATGCGCTGCAAAGCGCACTCACTGGTGAAGTCAAAGTATTGCGCACCATGCTTGGCAAGGACTTAGAGCGCACAACGTATTCTCGACCTTTTGACTATGTAGAGATTCCAGATTCACATTACGTTGTCTTGGCAACTTATGTAACTACTGAGGATGGAACAGGCCTTGTTCACCAATCCCCTGCCTTTGGCGCAGATGACTTACAGGTCTGTCGTGCATATGGATTACCTGTTATAAATCCAGTGGCACCGGATGGAACATTTCTTCCAGATGTTGCAGTTGTTGGTGGGCTATTTTTCAAAGATGCAGATAAGCCACTAGTAAAAGAATTGAGAAGTAAAGGCTTGCTCTATAAGCATCAACCATATGAGCACCAATATCCGCATTGCTGGCGCTGTCACACAGCACTTATCTATTACGCACAACCTTCTTGGTATATCCGTACGACATCAATCAAAGATGCGCTCATCCGTGAAAATCAGAAAACAGATTGGCATCCAGAGACAATCAAGGATGGTCGCTATGGCGACTGGCTCAATAACAATATTGACTGGGCACTATCTCGCAATAGATTCTGGGGAACACCACTTCCTATTTGGCGATGTGAGAACAAACATGAAATCTGTATTGCATCCCTTGCTGAACTTGGTGAATTAGCAGGAACAAATCTTTCTAACCTCGATCCTCACCGTCCATTTGTCGATGACATCACCTTCCCTTGCCAGGAGTGCAAGGAAGTGATGACTCGAATTCCAGAAGTAATTGATTGTTGGTATGACTCTGGCGCAATGCCTTTTGCTCAGTGGGGCTATCCGCACAAGGAAGGTTCTGCTGAAAAATTCGCAAAGGCCTATCCTGCAGATTTCATTGCAGAAGCAATCGATCAAACACGTGGGTGGTTCTACACACTTATGACAATTGGAACTCTTGTATTTGATAAGAGTTCTTATTCAACAGTTCTTTGTCTTGGCCATATTCTCGATGAAGATGGCCGCAAAATGAGTAAGCACTTAGGAAATGTTCTAGAACCAATTTCATTGATGGAACAACATGGTGCAGATGCTGTTCGTTGGTACATGCTTGCAGCAGGTTCACCATGGGCCGCGCGTCGAGTTGGCCACACTGCAATCAATGATGCACTTCGTAAAACACTTCTTACCTATTGGAATACTGTCTCATTCCATTCACTCTACGCCCATGCTGCAAATTTTGACCTGAAAGATTCTCCAGCACCGAGTGAGAGAACGCTTATGGATAAGTGGATTCTCTCTGAACTCAATTTACTAATCCAAGAAGTTGATGCTGCTTATTCTGATTTTGATTCGCAAAGCGCAGGGAAAGAACTGGCGCGCTTTATCGATGATCTTTCCAATTGGTATGTACGCCGTTCGCGTCGTCGCTTCTGGGATGGCGATGCAAGTGCTTTAGCCACACTTCATGAATGTCTTAGCGTTCTAACTCAACTTCTCGCTCCGATGATCCCATTTATAACCGAGCAAGTGTGGCAAGAATTGGTCCGTCCGACTAATGAGAAGGCGGCTCACTCTGTACATCTCAGTGATTTCCCAATTGCGGATAACTCCATGATCAATCTTGATTTGCGACGTGAAGTCTCACTTACCAAGCGAATTGTTGAACTCGGTCGAGCGGCTCGCGCTGAATCTGGAGTCAAGATTCGCCAACCTTTATCGCGGGCTCTCATTGCGGCAAGCGGCTGGGCATCATTACCAGTTGCGATGCGCGAACAAATTGCTGATGAGCTCAATGTAATTTCACTCGAAGATATCGCCGATGCTGATGGAGATTTAGTTGATATCTCGATCAAGGCAAATTTTAGAACTCTTGGCACAAAATTCGGTGGCGCTGTTCAAGAAATAGCCAAAGCCATTGGTGCACAAGATGCAACAGAGCTAGTTCGCACCCTTCGTGCTAAGGGAACAAGCACGATTTCTGCGGGCTCATCTTCGTGGGAAATCTCCTTAGAAGATTTAGCCATTACAGAAGTACCTAAGAGTGGCTGGATGGTGGCCAGCCATGATGGTGAGAGTGTTGCACTCGATCTAGAACTAACCCCATCTCTTATTGCAGCGGGAAATGTCCGCGAAGTAATCCGATTTATCCAAGAGCGTCGCAAGAGTGATGGCTTTGATATCTCAGATCGAATCGATATTGCGTGGAATGCATCCGATGTAGTTGCTCAGGCTGTACTTGCTGACTTAGAACATATCAAGAGTGAAGTACTAGCAATCGATATGAAACAAGATTTAGCTCTTGATTTCTCAGATAACGAACTAGGAATGAATGTAATACTAAAGAAGAATTCCTAATTCTTTAGAGCGAACCAACAATTGGAATCAATAGTTGGATAGCGAAGAAAAGCACAATGAAAGAGAGATCTAAACTGACTGCGCCAATGCGTAGTGGTGGAATAAATCGTCGTACAAAACTCATTGGCTTTTCGGTTATTGAATAGACTGCTTCAACAAAATATAGAGAAATTCCACTAGGACGCCAGTTGCGCGCAAAAATTCTTACATAATCAAGAATCAAGCGACCTAAAAGTGCAAATAAAAAGATCTGCAGAATGAGAACAAGGATAGAACCGATTTGAAACATAGCGCTATAAGTTAGTTCTGATTGAAAAAGCTGGCTTGTGCAGCTGCTGATTTATCTTCAGAACTCACAGAAACATTTGCTGGTGAGAGCAGGAATACTTTCTTTGTCACTCGCTCGATTGTTCCATTGAGACCAAATGCAAGTCCACTTGCAAAATCGATCAGTCGTGTACATGCAGCTTCATCCATGTCAGTCAGATTGATGATGACTGGATTACCTTGACGATAGTGCTCACCGATTGTTCGTGCTTCATTATAAAAACGTGGGTGAAGAGTAATGATGCGATCTAGCACTGGAAGATCTAATTGAGGAGCTGGTGCAAGAGTTGCTGAATGCATGGAACCTACTTGACGTGGTTCGCGAGTCTTGATGCGAACATCAGGTACACGGGCTGCTTCTTGTGCGGCAACAGGTGTATCAAATTCTGGGTCGTCCATAAGTCCGAGATAGTTTGCGACGCGTCGCATTGCATTAGCCATACGTAAAAGGTTACATCTCAGGCGTACGAGAACCGAGGATTGAGCTGCCTACGCGTATATGTGTCGCACCATGTGAAATTGCACTTTCATAATCACCACTCATCCCTGCAGATAGGGCTTTTGCAGATGGAAAATTACTAATAAAAACCCCGTGAATTGCTGCTAATTCTGAAAAGGCTTTATCGGCTTCAACTCCCAGTGGGGCAACGGCCATGAGTCCCATCAGTTGGGTTCCGGCAGTGGAAAGAACTGAGTCGGCTAATTTTGTGAGTTCTTGTGGGGGCACTCCCCCGCGGCCATGTGCCCCATCGAGTGATACTTGAATGAAAATTCCAAGTGGTGCGCCTTGGCGTTCTTTGCACAGCGTTGCAATCTTCTCTAAATGATCATGTGAATCAAGGGAATGAATAACGCTCGCCCACTTGGTTATAGATTTCAATTTGTTTCCCTGAATCTGTCCTTGAAAATGCCAACGTCCTTGAATTTCTTGAGATTTGGCTGCTCCTTCGCTATCCCGATTCTCACCGAAGTCACGAATTCCTAAATCATGAAGGATCTGGGCATCACTTACAGGAAATGTCTTGGTAACGGCAATAAGTTCAATCGCGCTGATATCTCGATGAGATGCCTGCGCGCTTACTCGGATTTTCTCTCGTACTTGCGCAAGATTGTGGGAAATTTCCTCTTTGCGAGTATTCATAATGCAATCACTCCTACGGTTCGACCCGTTACTCCATCACGGCGATATGAAAAATGATCCATGCTTTCAACGGTACATATCTCTGACACATGTACTGTGACACCACGCTGGATAAGCATCACCTTGAGAGATCGAGCTAAATCTAATGCGTGAGTGCCCTTGGCTGTTTGCGACCGTGATGCTGGATGTTGTGAAATTACTTCATCAAAAACATCTTGCGATACTTCATAACACGTGCCACAAATATGCGGACCTATCCAAGCAGTAAAGTTCTTACCCCCTAAACGTTTCATCTCATCGAATACCTTTAGGGCAATACCGTTGACTAAACCTTTTCGTCCCACATGAACTGCAGCGACAACGCTATCTGCATGTATAAGAAGTGGAATGCAATCAGCAACCTGTACAGCTAAGTTGATTGCGGGAGTAGTGGTAATGAGTGCATCACAGGTAGGTGTTGGCTCATCTGCTGATTCCACACAATGGAATTGATCGCCATGAACTTGATTCATAAATATCGTAGGACCAACACGAGCAATCAATGAGGATCTATTGGCGCCAACATTGGCTGGGATATCGCCGACATGGTCACCGAAATTTAGATAGTCGTAGGGCGGCGCACTAACTCCGCCAAACCTGTCAGTGAAGAGCGTGAACAAGTACCCCTACTTCATGAAATCAGGAATATCGATCTCGTCTTCTGCAACGAGTTCTTCAAAAGTGACTCTCTTCTTAGGCATGACATCTTCACCTAGATCCATTGCAAATGAGATTGGGTCATTTGCTGCGATTGGATCGGCTACTCCATTGAGTGATGCTGCATTGATAACAGGCATTGCAACTCGCTTAGGCTCGCCACCTTCAAAGCCGGCTGCAACGACAGTGATTCGAACTTCATCACCTAATGCATCATCGATTGTTGTACCAAAAATAAATTTCGCATCCGGATGAACTGCGCTTTGTACTAATTCGCAGGCTTCATTTACTTCAAAGAGCCCAAGATCGGATCCGCCTGAAACAGAGAGGAGAACACCCATCGCGCCATCAATCGATGCCTCTAATAGAGGGCTCGAGATTGCAAGTTCAGCGGCACGAATTGCACGGTTTTCACCGCGCGCTGAACCAATTCCCATCAATGCAGAACCTGCACCAGACATCACAGCTTTTACATCTGCAAAGTCAAGATTGATAAGTCCTGGTTGCGTAATTATTTCTGTGATTCCCTGAACGCCAGAGAGCAGAACTTGATCCGCGCTTTTGAAAGCATCCGCCAAAGTTATATTGCGATCTGAAATTGCAAGTAGGCGATCATTTGGAATCACAATAAGTGTGTCAACTTCTGCGCGCAGATTTTCAATTCCTATATCTGCTTGAGCAGAACGCAATTTTGCTTCAAAAGAAAATGGACGAGTAACTACACCAATAGTGAGTGCACCAAGATCGCGTGCAATCTTTGCAACAACTGGCGCAGCACCTGTTCCAGTTCCGCCACCTTCACCAGCTGTAACAAAAACCATATCTGCGCCGCGTAACATTTCTTCAATGTCATCTGCATGATCGAGTGCAGCTTCGCGACCCTTATCAGGATCCATTCCAGCGCCTAATCCTTTTGTTGTCTTGCGACCGATATCTAATTTCACATCGGCATCACTCATTAATAAATGTTGCGCATCAGTATTGATTGCAATGAATTCAACGCCCTTGAGTCCAACATCAATCATTCGATTAATTGCGTTGACTCCACCGCCACCAATACCAACAACTTTGATGACAGCTAAATAATTTTGCGGTGAAGCCACGGTTATCCTCCTAGGGAACTATAAACCTCAACTTGAGAGATATAGTTCTTATATTTATGCGTGGCATGAACGTAAAGCGAGTTGAGCATGTAAGCAAACACCGACGCGAAGAATTTTTATAAATGTTTTTAGATCTTATTTAACGATTGGTGCATGTGGTGCAGATACATCGATGAGTGAAATCTTTGAATTCTCTTTCAATACAACGAGAGCTTCGTAGACCTTGATCTTTAGATTCAAATCTGAATTACTCCCCCAAATCAGAGTGATCTTTCGTGAACCTTCTTTCAGATTGACTTCAAATGAATCTTGATTTTTCGCCTTGATTGTTATGACTTTAGAGCGAAAAGTCTTCGGAAATTCTGTAAAAAGTTTTATGGCTGATAGTCCAAATTCTGTTGAGTTTGCCTCAACTATAGGTAGAGATTGAGAGAAGCCGCCGGGAATATCAAAGATTGTGCCCGCCTTGTCTATGAATCGACCAGCAAAAATCCCAATAGGGATTCGAGGAGCTATCTCGATAGTCACAGTCCCGTTGATCCAATTTCGGGAAAGTTTGACGCTCTCTACCCATAGCTCTTCTTGTAGTTTTCTGCCTACAGCTCTTGGTTCAACTCGTGCCAACTTCTCACCAATGATTACCCCGCTCAATTTTTGAATCGACCTTTGCTCTGTTCCTGTAACCACCACTTTGGATACTGTAAAAAGTGATGACCATGCAATGAGATAAACGATGAGGGCGAAAAGAGTAATTCCTAAAAAAGAAAAGATCTTACGGTTGATTGGAATCACCTACTCCGTATCAAAACGTTTATCTAAACCAGCAACAATAATCGGAGCAAGTGAACTCACATCTCCAGCGCCTAAGGTCAGGATGACATCGCCAGGTTGAGCCGACTCAATAAGAGTTTGTGTTGCATCAATAAAATTTGGAATAAATTCACCGTGCGTCATCTGATCTACGATTAGCTGTGAGCTCACGCCAGGTATCACTTTCTCGCTAGCGGCATACACTTCAAGTAAGACCGCTCGATCAGCTTGGTTTAGTACTCGTGCAAATTCATTGACGAAAGCTTGCGTACGTGAATAGCGATGCGGCTGGAAAATTACAATTACTCGACCATCTCCTGCATAGCGACGAGCGGCTTTCAAAGTTACATCTATCTCGGTTGGGTGATGGCCATAATCATCGATAACTCGGATGCCATGTACGGTGCCAATCAATTCGAAACGACGACCAGTTCCTTGGAAGGTTGCTAATCCAGCAATGATTGCCGAATGTTCTAAACCAAGTGCCATACCCATCGCCAATACCGCGCACCCATTGAGCAAATTATGATGGCCAGGAACATGCAAATCGATCATTCCTAGACTCTTGCCCCGCCACACAACACGTGCCTTAGAACTCATGGCCAACAACTCGATTTTATCTATGACTAAATCTGATTCTGGATTCGTTCCGTAGGAAACTGCAGAAACGACTTTCTGGGCTTTGCCCAAAGCTTGTGAACCAGGGTCATCATTACAATAAATAAGGAAGCCTTCTGGATTGATTGTTGCCGCAAAGTCACGAAATGCGTCAGTAACCATTTCGGGGGTAGCGAAGAAGTCCACATGGTCGTGTTCAACATTTGTAACAATTGCAGCAAATGGATGGTATTCAATAAAAGATCCATCTGATTCATCTGCCTCAGCTACAAATAAGTCACCGGTTCCCTTATGCGCGTTAGAACCTGAAGCAGTAATTGTTCCCCCGATAGCAAAGGATGGATCGAGGCCACACGATTGAAGGGCGACGGCAAGCATTGAGGACGTTGTGGTTTTTCCATGCGTTCCAGCAACTGCAATACTTTTCGAAACTGACATAAGAATTGCAAGTAATTGCGCACGAGTAAGAATAGGTAGAGCAAGTTCACGTGCGCGAACTAACTCAGGATTGTGTTGCGAGATCGCTGTAGAGAAAACAACAAAATTAGAGCCATCAACGTGGTCGCCTTCATGGGTGATATCAATATGTGCGCCCAATATTCGAAGCGCTGCGACTACAGAGGAATCTTTGGCATCTGAACCACTGACTTCAATGCCATAGGAAAGTGCAATACGGGCAAGGCCGCTCATCCCAGCCCCGCCAATA
>CAIZPZ010000082.1:0-19495 GCA_903934975.1 uncultured Actinomycetes bacterium
GAAGTACCACCTAGGTACTGAAGGTGTATTCACTGCCGAATCTGGAGCAACAACAAAGATCTATTTGGCGGCAAACCCATCTCACCTAGAGGCTGCAAATCCAGTCCTTGAAGGCATCGTTCGCGCAAAGCAAGACAAACTCAATATTAAGAATGCTTATTCTGTAATGCCTATTTTGCTACACGGAGATGCAGCATTTGCTGGTCAAGGCGTAGTGGCAGAAACTTTACAACTCTCTCAATTAGCGGGATATCGCACTGGTGGAACTATCCACATTGTTATCAATAACCAAGTTGGGTTTACTACTTCACCACATGCATCACGTACTGCAACATATTCAACAGATATAGCAAAATTGATTCAAGCACCTGTATTCCATGTCAACGGCGATGACCCAGAAGCATGTGTGCGTGTTGCTCGCATTGCCTTTGAATACCGCCAAGCATTCAATAAAGATGTTGTTATTGATATGGTTTGCTACCGTCGTCGTGGACACAATGAAGGTGACGAGCCAAGTTTCACGCAACCACTTATGTATAAGTTAATCGATGCAAAACGATCAACTCGTAAGCTATATACAGAAGCGCTTATCGGCCGAGGAGATATTTCTGTCGAAGAAGCTGAAGAAGTGTTGCGCGACTATCAATCAAAACTTGAAGCAGTCTTTGAAGCAGTTCATAACCACGTTCCAGACACTGATCCCAACTTCAAAGTTCCTGTTGCGCCAAATGCAGATCGCATTGAAACAAGTATTCCTGAGGCAACTGCGCGAGCCATTGCTGCGACTCAATTAGCAATCCCTGAGGGATTCAATGTTCATCCAAAACTTCTCCCACAATTAGCCAAGCGCGTTGAATCACTTAATGATGCAACGATTGATTGGTCGATGGGTGAAACACTCGCCTTTGGTTCAATCTTGCTTGATGGCCATCCAATTCGTTTAGCAGGTCAAGATTCACGCCGTGGAACATTTAGCAGTCGCCATGCAGTTGTTATCGATAAAGAAAATGGCAACGAGTGGACACCGCTGCGCGGCTTGATTAGCGATGAAAATCAATTCTTCGCAATTGATTCACTTCTGAGTGAATATGCAGCAATGGGCTTCGAATATGGTTACAGCGTTGTGCGCGATAATGCACTTGTCTTGTGGGAAGGCCAGTTCGGTGATTTTGCCAATGGTGCACAGACGATTATTGATGAATTCATTTCATCTGCACTGCAAAAGTGGGGTGAGCGCTCCTCACTCGTTCTTTTGTTGCCTCACGGATATGAAGGTCAAGGCCCTGATCATTCTTCTGCACGAATTGAGCGCTATTTAGCACTGTGCGCAGAGCAGAACATGACAGTTGCGCAACCTTCTAATCCTGCTTCTTATTTCCATTTATTGCGTTGGCACATCAAGAATCCAACTCGTAGACCGATGATTGTCTTTACACCAAAATCAATGTTGCGTCTTCGCGCCGCCGCTTCTGCAATTACAGATTTCACAAGTGGACATTTCCAACCACTTATCTCAGATCCTAAGGTTACAAATGCAACACGACTGATCTTCTGTTCTGGAAAGGTTTATCACGACCTTGTTGCAGAGCGTGAAAAACTAGGAGAGAACACAACTGCAATTGTTCGCCTAGAACTTCTTTATCCACTTCCTGCTGCAGAGATGGCAGCGGAGGCTGCAAAGCATCCGAATGCAAATCTTTTGTGGGTTCAAGATGAACCTGCAAACCAAGGACCATGGCCATTTGTTGCACTGCGCACTGCAGAACAATTTGGTGGCGAAGGATTTGGCGGACGTAATCTTCGTCGTGTTTCACGTCGCGCTACTGCAGCTCCTGCAACTGGTAATCATCATTTGCATGAAGAAGAGCAGAAAGCACTTCTTATGGAAGCCTTTACTCGCTAAATTATTTTTTGCCTCTCCAGTAACGAAAAAGAACTTTCCCACGAATTTCATGTGGAGAGATCCATCCCCATTGGCGAGAATCTGTACTTTCGGTTGAGTCACCTTCTACCCAATAGCGCCCGCTATGAAATTTCTGAATCCGTTTTACTAGGTAAATCCCAGGTCGCTCTTCCCGTTCGATAACAACAATTGCGCCACGTTCAAGATCACTAGTTTGTCCATGGAGCCAACGCACACATAGCCAATCCCCTTCGCTAAATGTGGGCCGCATGGATTGGCCGCTCACACTGACTGTGCCGAATTTGCTCATAGGCGGTAGTCTCGCATCTGTAAGTAGATATTTGTATTGATAAAGATTGAAATAGGAGAGGCACAGACTATGTTTTCACCAAAGATAACTGTTCACGCACACTGCGATCTTCCATGTGGCGTTTATGACCCAGCACAAGCACGTATCGAAGCTCTATCAGTGAAGGCCTGCATGGAAAAATATGCAGCCAATACAGATGCAGATTTTCGTTCACGCTCTGTAGCAATCAAAGAAGAGCGCTCACACCAAGTAAAGGAACACCTCTGGGTGCTCTGGACTGATTATTTCAAGCCAAATCACTTTGAGTCATACCCACAACTTCACACGCTATTCAACGAAGCGACAAAGCTTGCAGGAGCCGCTGGAACTAAGGGCACCCAAGATGTTGCTGTTGCAGATAAGTTAATCTCAAAGATTGACGAGATTGCTGAAATTTTCTGGGCAACTAAGAAATAAGGTTTTGCGCGGCAGTGCGAGCGAGGAAAGATACTCGCTCCACTGTCGTTCTTTTTAGAATCGCAGTTGCAATCTGACGTTCGCCTTCAAAGACGTCGCATTCAAAAGTTAGATCTCGTCCAAGAACCTCAATACATCGAGCATTTCCGCGAAGCTCTGCCCCGATGATTGCTGAATTGATTGAATTGAATTCGACACTCACAAAGATTGTTGTCTCACCTGGTTCTAAATAATCAGAGATTGCAATTACTGCAGCATGCTCCATGATGTTGAGAAGGTGCGACTGAGCCACAATTGGTAAGTCACCGATACCCATTGCAACTGCTGTGTCGCCTGGACGAACTGCCATAACAGCAAACCCAACTGCTCCAATCACATCTTCAGCTGGTTGCATGACGCGTTACTTCTGCCCATCATCAAAGCGAATCTCTTGTGTATGTTCAATAGTTGTTTCGCGGTGTTCGATATTTCCATATTCATCTATTTCTATAGAAATCTCTGTCATTTTGAATTCTGTGACAACTTCAGCAGAATATTGGCCCCGCATTTGTGCTTGAAGTTGTTGATGAATCTGATCATGTAAATCCTGAGGAGCACTCTCACAGCAAGTTCGACGCAAGGCATCTTGTAAAAGTGTGCGCATCGCTTGTTCATGCTCTAACTCTGCTTGGCAGTCAGGGCAAGTGACCATATGTGAAGCAATTGCTTGCCCGCGTGGTTCTGCGGCGATATCTCCATCAATGAAGATGACGATTGAATTCAATATTTCTGAACATGGAATCTCTTGAAATATCATTTTTTGCTCCCCTCTGTTGGAGAGTTCTTTTTAGACTCAGTGTCATAACCAAGTTCTTTTGCATACTCAGTTAGTCGTTCGCGTAGCTGTTTTCTGCCACGATGAAGGCGCGACATGATTGTGCCTGCAGGTGCGCCAACAATGTCTGCAATTTCTTTATATGAAAAGCCTTCTACATCAGCTAAGTAGACAGCGATACGAAATTCTTCTGGGATCTCTAGAAGTGCTCGCTTGATATCACTATCAGGTAGATTTTCAAGTGCCTCTACTTCTGCCGACTTACCTTGATCACTTGTATGCGATGCGGATTTGAAAAGGTCAGAATCATCTACTTCACTCGATGTTAGTTGAGGACGACGTTGATCTTTACGATATGTATTTATAAAGGTAGTTGTTAGAACTCGATAGAGCCACGCCTTGAGATTCGTTCCTGGTTCGAATTGGTGAAAAGATGCGAATGCTTTCAAATAAGTATCTTGAACTAAATCTTTTGCATCATCAGGATTTTTTGTGTAACGAAGTGCTGCTGCGTAGAGTTGATTTGTAAAGGCAAGGGCATCGCGCTCGAAGCGGATAGTACGTTCCGTCGAGCTCTCTTTGACTAAGTCTGTCGATGTCATTGAAGTTAGATTATCGCTAAAAGAGGGTTTCTGGCTCACCGAGAGTAATTGCACGCGTCAATCTTTCGCCTGTGTTTGCCACGGAATTCACGTCACTAGATACAGGGTGCGCTACTAAGTTCGCAGCAGGTTTCTCGAGAAGCATAAGAGTTTGCAGAGTTGGAATGTCGCGCTCTTGTGGGTTGAGCCACGCATCCCAGCGATCTCGAGGCATCATTACCGGCATACGACTGTGAATTGTTGCTAATTCTCCAACGGCCTCTCTTGTGATCACAGAGGCGCTTTCAATGAGTGTGCCATCAGGACTTTGCCACGAACTCCAAACACCCGCAATAGAAAGTTGTTTGCCATTTTCCGAAGTTATAAAAAATGGTTGCTTGGGAGAATATGCGCCGAGGGCGGTTGCCCATTCGTAATAACCTTCGGCAGGAATAAGGCAACGTGTTCGACGAAATGCATCACGAAAAGTTGGTTTCTCATGTATCGATTCACTGCGCGCATTGATGGCGCGAGATTGAGAAATTTTCGCTTCATTTTCATCTTTGAGCCATGGAGCAATCAATCCCCATGAGAGTGTTGTTAAATCTCGTGAGAGTGCATCTCCACCATTGAATGCAGATGAGCGAATAATGTAAATCTCATTTGTCGGAGCAATATTCCAATTTTGGGGTAGAGCCTCTTGTGGCGCGACACCAGTAACCTCAAATTGTTCTATGAGATCTCGCATCTGCGCGCTTTGGGCATAACGACCACACATGCGAGAAGGATAGACTGAGCACATGTCTGACGCGAAAGTTCAACCTCATTGGCCTGCGCCATTTAGAGGAGCACGCAGTGTAATTTCGCGCGTCGTAATTCCCGGTTCGAAATCCGTTACAAATAGGGCCCTCATTCTTGCTTCACAATGCACAACTCCATCTTTACTACGACGCCCATTGGTATCACGCGACTCAGAACTTATGGTCAGTGGGTTGCGCAGCCTTGGTGTTGGTATTGAAGAGATTCGAACAATTGTCGATGGAATTGAAGAGTTGCAATGGAAAGTAACACCAGCGACATTGCATGGAGATATAAGTATTGATGTTGGAAATGCAGGAACCGTCATGCGCTTCTTGCCACCATTTGCAGCCCTTGCTCAAGGCGATATCTCCTTTGATGGAGATCCTCGATCACATGAGCGACCACTGGGGCCGGTTATAAAAGCACTAGAAGATCTTGGAATATCAATGAGCCACGATGGTCGTTACAGCTTGCCTATGGTTTTACATGGCAGCGGAGAAATAGCTGGTGGAGAGTTAGTTATTGATGCAAGTGCATCTAGCCAGTTTTTATCAGCGCTACTACTTATTGCACCAAGTATGAAAAGCGGCCTTATTGCACGCCATGTCGGCACCTCACTTCCATCGATGCCTCATATTGAGATGACTGTTGAAATGCTCAGAGATTTTGGAGCAAGCGTCGTAGTCGATTCGAAGTCGAATACATGGACTGTGAAATCGGGAAATCTGCTTGGTAAAGAAATAGTTATTGAGCCAGATCTTTCAAATGCAGCCCCGTTCTTATCAATGGCAATGGTCAGCGGTGGCAGCATCACAATTGCAGATTGGCCAATGAAAACAACACAGCCAGGAGATCAACTCCGTTCAATTCTCACACGCATGGGTGCACACGTTGAATTACATGCAGAAGGTCTCACCGTGACAGGTACTGGAAAGATTTCTGGAATAGATATTGATTTACATGATGTTGGTGAGCTCACTCCATCAATAGCAGCACTTGCCGCATTAGCAGATTCCCCATCGCACCTTCGTGGCATTGGACATTTGCGCTTACATGAAACTGATCGCCTTGCTGCCCTTACTCGCGAGATAAATTCACTCGGTGGAAATGTGCGCGAAGAAGAGAGTTCACTGCATATAACTCCTGCACCATTACATGGTGGAACTTTCCACACCTATGACGATCATCGCTTAGCAACTGCCGGCGCTGTTATTGGCCTAGTTGTAGAAGGTGTTGAAGTAGAAAACATTGCTACAACTCGAAAAACACTTCCAGATTTTCCAGGTTTATGGAGCTCCATCCTTCAATGATGGCAAAACGTGAATATGACGAGTCCGACGCTCGCATTCGTCCAGCGCGAAGCACTCGACCACGCAGTAAAGATCGCCCTGATTATTCAAATGCATTACAGGCATTAGTAACAACTGTCGATCGTGGTCGACAAACATGTATTACCGATGACGGCACAATTATTACAGCGATGAGAGCACGAGAACTAGGGCCTAAATCAGTTGTTGTGGGAGATCTTGTTTCCGTTGTTGGTGATGTAACGGGAAGTGAAGGCTCATTAGCGCGAATAGTTGCAGTACAAGAGCGACGCAATAGTTTGAGTCGAACGGTAGATGATGATGCAAAAGTTGAGCGTACGATTGTTGCAAATATTGATCAATTAGTAATTGTTGTTGCAGCATCGAACCCAGAGCCGCGAAGAGGGCTCATTGACCGTTTTCTAGTCTGTGCATTCAATGAAGGCATAACTCCAATACTTCTCATCACTAAAAATGATTTAGGAGAAGCACCTGCTTTTCTTTCAGATTACGCACATCTTGGAGTTCAGATTATTCATACTTCTATAAAGACAGATTCTCGAGCAAGGGATGTTGAGATGTTGCGCGGGATATTACTTGGCAAGACTTCAGTATTAGTTGGACATTCAGGTGTTGGAAAATCAACTTTGATCAATGCACTTGTTCCCAATGCAATGCGCCTTACTGGAGATGTCAATGATGTAACTGGTCGCGGCCGACATACCTCTTCTAGTGCAATTGCTCTTCCACTTGCTGCAACCCTAGAACTACAAGATGGCTGGATTATTGATACTCCAGGAATTCGAGCCTTTGGCCTCTCGCATTTAGATCCAAACAAAATTGTTGCAGCCTTTGGTGACTTATCCGAAGTGGCGGCAACATGTATGAACAACTGCTCTCACAATGAGAAAGATTGCCGATTGGATGCATGGGCAGCACCTGATGGTGTGACTAATTCGGCACGTACTGCACGCTTAGAAAGCCTTCGTTCATTGCTTTCAATCAAGGGTGAAATCGCCACAGAAAATCTTGCTTCGCTAGACTAAAGCGCATGAGCACATCTGCTTACTTAGACGATTTAGCATTTGCGCACCGTCTTGCAGATATTGCCGATGCAATCACATTAGATCGCTATCAAGCACAAGATTTAGCAATTTCAACGAAGCCCGATAACACTCCAGTAACCGATGCAGATCGTTCAACCGAGCAAGCAATAACTGCTGCCATCGCTAAAGAGCGAGCACAGGATGGAATCGTTGGTGAAGAATTTGGTAACAGTAAAGAAAGTGCACAGCGCTACTGGGTAATTGACCCAATAGATGGAACAAAGAATTTCATGCGCGGAGTTCCAACATGGGCAACTTTGATTGGCTTAGTTGAACGAAGTTCTGATGGAAAAGAGAGCGTTGTAGTTGGGGTAGTCAGCGCTCCAGCACTATCACGCCGATGGTTTGCCTCCAAGGGTTCTGGCGCATATGTCATTTTCGCAGATGGTGCACCTAAAAAGATTTCAGTTTCGAAAGTAAATTCTATTTCTGATTCATCAATTGCTTACTCAGACTTTATGGGTTGGAATGAAAAGCTCTCATCATTTAGAAAACTATTAGATAGCGCTTGGCGCACACGTGGTTACGGAGATTTCTGGTCACATATGTTGGTTGCTGAAGGCGCTGTTGATGTTGCTATCGAGCCATCACTTGCCCTGTGGGATATGGCAGCACTTGATGTCATCGTGCGCGAAGCCGGTGGCGAATTTTCAGGAACAAATGGAATAAGTGGCCCATTTCAAAAAAGTGGATTATCAACTAATGGAACATTGCACACAAAGATCGTAGAAGCACTCTCATGAGCACTTCACTTGAACAGACAACTCTTGCAGTTGAGGGTATGACCTGCTCCGCTTGTGTGAATGCGATAGAGCGCGCCCTCAATTCCATTGAAGGAGTTAAGGCGAGTGTGAATTTTGGTAGCGAAACTGTGCACATATTGGCTCCAGGTGAGATAAATCCGAAAGTCTTCATACAAAAAATAAAAGATGCTGGATATTCTGCATCCCCACTAGGAGATTCATCGCATATAGCTATGCATAATAAGAAATCAGCAATAGCGCTATTTTTTGCGGCGCTCTTTGCGATTCCTGCCATCGCAATATCAATGACAATGAGTTGGCATCATTCAATAGATATGTGGATTCACGACACTCTAGATCTATTGGGAATACTTCATCCCACATATTCACCAACTGCTTGGCTTGTCATTGCATTGACTGCCCCCGTTGTCCTCATTGTTGCTTGGCCAATTCATCGCGCAGCACTTCGAAACCTCTTGCATCCAACGATGGATAATCTGGTCTCACTCGGATCACTCTGTGCATTTGGTTGGTCTATTTATGCGAACTCAACTGGTGTGGGAGATGTTTACACAGAAGTTGCAGGGGGAGTAATTCTTTTTGTTGTTCTCGGTAGATATCTTGAAACGCGTGCAAAACGTCGCGCGAGTAGCGCTTTATCAACTTTGCTCTCACTTGGCGCCAAAGAAGTAACAATTATTCGTGGAGGATTACCACTAATTTCGTCGATTGAAAATCTACAAATCGGTGATGAATTTGAAGTTCGCCCAGGTGATCGAATTGCAACCGATGGAATTGTAGTTTCAGGTAGTAGCGCTGTTGATAACTCATTGCTCACTGGCGAATCAGCACTTGTTGATGTAACTATTGGTAGTGCAGTTATTGGTGCATCACTGAACCACAATGGTCGCTTAGTCGTGAGAGCAACACGTATTGGTAGCGATACTGAATTAGCAAGAATTACAACGATGGTTGTCAACGCACAGAGCACTAAAGCACCAATTCAGCGCCTTGCAGATCGAATAAGCGCAGTTTTTGTTCCTGTTGTGACGGTTGGCGCAATCGCAACCTATTTCATCTGGCGCTATAACGGATATTCACTCACACAATCAATTTCAGTTGCAATTACTGTTTTGGTAATTGCTTGTCCTTGCGCACTTGGATTAGCAACACCTGTTGCTCTTTTAGTTGCATCAGGGCGTGGAGCCCAACGTGGAATCGTTATTCGCGAGCCTCGAGTACTTGAAGTTGCTCGCACAATAGATACCGTCGTATTAGATAAGACAGGAACCCTCACGGCCGGTGTCATGAAAGTTCAACAAGTGAGCATCGTTGTCGAAGCAGGGGCAGTACTTGGTAAGAACTTCACGGAATTGATGAAAGAGGCGACAATCCTTTCAAGTGCTCTTTCGATTGAAAGTCAGAATAATCATCCAATCGCTCATGCAATCAGTGGATATGTCTCGGCGCAGTCAATCAAAGCAACAACGGTGACAGATTTTTCTGTCTCACCTGGATCTGGTGCTGCAGGTCGTGTCAATCTTGGAATTCAATCTCCTGTTGTACTCATTGGCTCACCACAAGCAGTTGCACATGCATCTACAACTTTTCACCCTGAAATTACAAATGCAATTACGAAAGCACAATCTGCAGGGCTCACTATTTCTGTCTTAGCATGGGATGGAGTTGCACTTGCTGTCTTTGCAGTTGGTGATGAAGTAAAGGCGGATGCCGCAAAAACTGTTCTGGCCCTCAGAGCAATGGGAATCACACCATGGCTTGTAACAGGTGATAGTTCAGAAGTTGCAGCCAATGTCGCAGCCCTTGTATCAATTGATCCCAGCCATGTGGTGGCAGGTGCAATGCCACAAGACAAGCTAGCCATTGTTGAAAAATTGAAGGGTGAAGGTCATCACGTACTGATGATTGGTGATGGCATCAATGATGCTGCAGCACTGGCTGCTGCAGATTTGAGTATGGCGATGGGCACCGGAACAGATACAGCAATATCGAGTGCGGATATCACCTTGATGCGCACGACATTTTCTAGCGTTATTGATGCTCTGAAGTTATCGAATAAGACAGTTCGAATCATTAGAACAAATCTTGGTTGGGCATTTCTTTATAACGTTATTGGTTTACCAATTGCAGCACTTGGGCTTTTGACCCCGCTATATGCCGCCGCCGCAATGGCAGCTAGCTCACTCTTTGTTGTAACAAATTCACTTCGCATCAAATAGAAATAAAGAAAAATAGGGACCTAAAAGGTCCCTATTTCAATTGGTAGCGGGGGCAGGATTTGAACCTACGACCTCTGGGTTATGAGCCCAGCGAGCTACCGAGCTGCTCCACCCCGCGTCGGTAGAGCAATCGTAGGCGTTAGGTACGTAAAGACCAAATCGCGTAGAAATTACTGCAGATAATCTCGAATTACTTACGAGATTGTGCAGCAATCGCTGATGCAATTGCAGACTTCAATCGATCTTGTGCGCGTCCATATGCAGTGAAGTCACCCTTTGCAAGTGCTGCTTGTCCATCAGCAAGTGCTTGTTTTGCACTTGCTAGTGCATTTGCTAATGCGCTATTTGCATTGCCTGTATCAGTACCAGTTGATGAAGTTGTTCCAGTACCACCTGAATTAGTAGATGTTCCAGAATTTCCACCGAATACTTGATCGAGTGCGCCCTTGAGATCGTTGTCATATCCGATTTGATCACCGAATGAAACAAGAACTTTTTGGAGCAATGGATATGCAGCGCTATTTGCTGTCGCGCGGACATAAACAGGTTGTACATAAAGTAATCCGCCACCTACAGGAAGTGTCAAAAGATTACCGAGCACAACATCAGATCCACCTTGTCGCAAGAGTGATAGTGAATTAGCAACTTCTGGTTTTGCTTCGAAGTTTGATGCAACTTGTGATGGTCCGGCAACGTTTGTACTACGTGGTAATTGCAATACGGTGATTTTTCCGTAATCAGGACCTGAATCTGAATTCACAACCATGAATGCAGATAAGTTCTCACGTCCGCCACGAGGTACGAATGGTGTTGTCAATGAAAACGATGGCTTCTTGCTACCTGGTAATTCTAAAGTGAGGTAATAAGGAGGTTGCGCTCCCGCATTTCCACCAAATGTTGATGGATCACGAGGTACGCGCCAGAAATCTTGTCCGCCATAAAATGCACCAGCAGTTTTGACGTGATAGGCGCTGAGGATTTCGCGCTGAACACGGAAGAGATCTTCTGGGTAGCGGATATGTTCGAGTAGCTGAGCTGAAATTTCCTTCTTCGCTTTCACGGTGCCAGGGAAGGCTTTGCTCCATGTTGCAAGCACAGGGTCTTTCTCATCCCACTGATAAAGGCTGACGGTTCCATCGTATGCATCAACTGTGGCTTTGACAGAGTTGCGCATGTAATTGACTGTCCTATTTCCTAGGGCAGTAATTGATGTTGAGTTAGTAGTGAGCGCATCTGTTGTTGCATTCGAAAGTACAACCTCTTTTGAATATGGATAACCAGCACTTGTTGTGTAGCCATCGATAATCCAAAGAACTTTGCCATCAACAATTGCTGGATATGAATCTCCATCAAGTGTTAGCCAAGGGGCCACCTTTGCAACTCGATCACGTGGGTTTCGATTGAAAAGAATCTTCGAATCCTTATTTATAAGATTTGAAAGAAGAAGTTTTTGCTCTTGATACTTTAGGGCAAAGACAAGTTTGTTGAAGAGGTTACCAACTGGGACTCCACCAGTACCGGTGTAGGTGTAATTCTTCTGGCCATTTGCAGAGGCATCATCTGGATAATCAAATTCCACTGGTGAATCAGTCTTTACTCCACCAATAATTGAGTAATCAGGAACATTCTCACCGAAATAGATACGTGGTTGGAAATCACCGAGTCCCTTTGTTGGAGGTAAATCTCCGACAGCAAAAGATGGTTTTCCATCCGCATCTCGTGCATTTCCAAAGGCAGCAACAAAACCGAAACCATGGGTATATACAAGGTGGTCGTTGATCCAGTTACGACTTGGGTTTCCATCAATGTTGAGTTCACGAACGGCAACAACTACATCTCGTTCAACTCCATCAACTTTATATCGATCAACATCGAGTGATTCAGGAAATGTGTAATAAGGCTTTATCTGTTGTAACTGACGGAAAGTTGCCGAAAGGACGTTGGGATCCATCAAACGAATATTTGCAATTGTTGCTGCATCATTTGCTAACTGGCCGGCAGATGTAGAGATCGTTGCCTCATAATCTGTAACTTTTACATCATCTAGACCATAAGCGGCTCGAGTTGCATCGATATTTCGTTGAATAAAAGGCGCTTCCTTTGATGACTCACTTGGCTTGACCTGGAATTGCTGAATCGCTCCAGGATAAAGTCCAGCAATCAATACGGAAGAGATAACGAGTAATGCCGTTCCTGCTGCAGGTAGAACCCATGAGCGACGAATGATATTTGCAAAAAATAGGAGAGAACAGATGACGGCAATTGCAGCGAGAATTGCTTTTGCAGGAAGAACAGCATTGACATCGGTATAAGTCAGACCTGTGATGAGTCTGCTCTCTTTGAGTGCAAGTGCGTAACGATCAAACCAATATGCAACTGCCTTGAGCAAAACAATGAGTCCCAAGATGACGGAGAGCTGAACTCGAGCAGCAACAGTGGTGCGATCTTCACGAACTTGAAGTCGAATTCCACCGTAGAGGTAATGAACTGCTGCTGTCGCAATCAAAGTGAGAACAAGTGTTGAGATTCCCCATCCGATAAGGCTCTGCCACATTGGTAGGCGGAATGCAAAGAAGGAGATGTCCATTCCAAATTGTGGATCTTTAATTCCAAATGGCGTTGAATTATTGAAAAGTAACCAAGTACTCCACAGAGTTGAACCTGATGTACCAGAGAAATAGAAGAGTGCAGCAACGATAGCTAAAAATACCCAACGACGAATTGGCTCTATCTGTGCGCGGTAGCGCTCAAGATTATCGGCCTCTACTGCAAGTGGAACATAGAAAGGACGCTTGCGAAATGCGAGATAAATACTGAGAGAAATAATGAAAGTGGTGATGAGTCCTGTAACGACAAATAGTCCAACTTTTGTAAAGAGCACTGTGCTCCACACATTTGTGAAATCTACGGACTTGAACCATAGCCAGTCAGCATAAAAACCACTGAGTGATAAGACGAAGGCTCCAAGTGCTACAAGGATTCCTATCGTTATTGGAAGTGGACCACGTTTGCGTTGAAAATTGAACTGCTGGTTAGCGCTACTCATCATGAGCCTACGTTAGCGCAACCGTTACTTTCCTTCATCTGCTGCTTTTCGCGCTTAGATTCACCTTGTATTAGGCGTAACTGCGCAATGGCATCGCGCAGATTTGTGACGGCAATTACTCTCATTCCCTGAGGAATTCTTGTGAGGTCATAGCAATTCTCTATTGGGCTCATGAAGATAGTCGCACCTGCGCGCTGAGCAGCAATCATTTTCTCAGCAATGCCACCGATCGGCCCGATAGTTCCAGTTGGCGAGATTGTGCCAGTTCCAGCAAGGTGGTTATCTCCCAAGATACTTTCTTGCGTTAGTAACTCAACAATTCCAAGTGCAAAAACAAATCCACCACTGGGGCCACCTGTTTTTCGCACATCAAAAGAAATATCTTCTACGCGAATCGGCGCTGAATTACGAACGTTCTCACTTGAATTGAGAAAATCGATTGCTGCGACCACTGAAGAATTTTGTGAACTTTTCATCTCTTTTTTAGAAGCAATTCTCTCGGCTTTAGCAGTTGTCCCAACTCGGTAGATTGCAGAACGCGGGTAAATAACTCGATCACCCTTTATCCATGTGTAGAGAACTTCTGGACCGTACACACGCGAATCAGGATCTGAGACAAGGATTGAAAGCAGATCTAGGCGAGCTTTGGTGGGAAATATTGGCTGGCCTGTAATTTTGATTGTGGAATCAAAGATATTTACAGCATTTCCCGGCATAAGTACGACATAAGGCAAAGGGATAAGAACAGAGCCAATGAGAAAGAGTGAGAGCGTTATTTTTGCGAAGAGTGGAAGCGGGGAGAATCGCATAAGAGACTATTTTTGAGGATCGTTTTCATCAGTGCGTTTAGTGTGCCCAGATGTTTCATTTGGAAGTGAACCGAGTTTTTGTTGCTGCGCTAATGATTCTTGAAATTTTTGAAACTGCCCCACAGATCGAGTTGTTTCTTGCTCAAAGCGTCCTTGAAATTTCGTGACCCACAAAACATAACCAAGCGCGCCTATGAGGGCAGTAAGTGGAACTACCCACCAAATGAGGGCGATGAAAGCGCTGGACATACTGCCTATCGTAGTGGTGGCGGGAAGAAAACTCGCATTGAGATTGTTTGAATAAGTGGTGCCGGATTTTGCGAAGATGAGAGGATTGTGGGTATGACTGCGATGGGATTTACACCTGATGATTCAGATGAAAATAAACCTAACGAGCCAGAAAATTCTGCCGACTTTGCAGCGATGATGAAAGATATGCAAGAAAAGATTGCCGAACAATTTCAAAATCTTGGTGTCAATGCTGATTTCAACCCTCTTGGTTTTATCAGTCAATTCACACAAGGCGCATCCAGTGATGGTGCAACGACAGATGCGCTTCCTAAAAATATTGTGGCCGACACTGCTAAGAAATTTGTACAAGCACACGGCTCCTCTCCCATTGGAGCAAATGATGTTGCGCAAATCCAGGAGGCGCTCTCGATCGCAGAACTTTGGTTAGATGATGCAACTTTTTTCTCACGTGCATCCACACTTCCCAGCAATAGCGCACTAAGTCGAATCGACTGGATCAATGCGACCCTTCCTGGTTGGCAGAACATGGTTGAACCACTGGCTGGCGGATTCGCAGGAGCAATAAGTGAACTCTTAGATGATGCGATGCAAGCACAAGCCGGTGAAGGAGAAGCCGAAGCTCTCAATATTCCAGTAGGAGCAATTGCGGGGCTACTGCGCTCATTTATTGGCTCACTCATGGCGACTCAATTAGGTCAATCAGTTGGTGGACTATCTGCAGGAATGACAGGTGCACACGATGTCGGCCTGCCACTCCTTGATCCTGCTTACCCAGCACTTGTCCCACAAAACATCAATGAATGGGGCAAGGATTTAGATATCCCAATGGAAGAAGTACGCATATTTCATGCACTTCGCGAAGCCGCAATTGCGCGCCTCTTTGCTCATAACCCTTGGCTAGTCTCATATATACGAAGTGCTGTAACCGAATATGGCAAAGGGATTCGAATAGATATTGAAGCAATTCAACGTCAAGCACAAGATGCATTTGAATCTGCTCAAGACAATGGAGAATTTGATCCAACTAATCCCGAGAGTTTCTCACTTGCACTCAATAAGGGAATTTTCACACCAGAGGAAACCCCTGCTCAAAAAAGTGCACTCACAAAGTTAGAAACTGCGCTCGCCCTAATTGATGGATGGGCAGATGAAGTCAGTCAGAGCGCGGCAGGAAATCGTCTTCCACATATTGGCGCACTCAGTGAGACCTTGAGGCGACGTCGCGCCACTTCGGCCCCAGCCCAACAACTATTTTCTTCACTCTTTGGTTTAGAAGTTTCACCACGACTTACTCGTGAAGCAAAAACGTTCTGGAAAAAAGTTTTAGAACTCACAGATATTCAATCGCGTGATCGAATATGGGCTGGTTTTCTGCCAACTGCTGAAGATCTCTCGACGCCAGAAGTATTTATCGCCAGTACAACGATCCCTGACGATCTCAGCAATCTTTAAGATCGTTAAAAGCGAAGTCCCCGGGCGCACATTCAATATCTGCCTTCCCCTTGCAGATATAGAACGGTTATCCGAGGACTTCGTGGTCAAAACCTAAGTGAAACAGGGCTAACAATCAAATAAAAACCGCATTGACAAAAGGATTTTTTGTACGATAAAGCGATTTCCCAAAAAGATTTTTTCTGTAAAATCTCTCAATGTCACATTGAGATTTGCATAAAGGAGATACGGTTTTCACATGGAAGATTTCTCAGACGATGGCATCCTGCCCGGGATTACAGAGGGAGAGATTGTTGTAGTTCGCTCAGCTCGGCGAAAGAAGAACATCTCTGCCTATCGCCAAGGCGGTCGCATAGTCATATCTATTCCAGCGCGGATGTCGAAAGCTGATGAGCGCGAGATGGTCCCTCAGATGATCGCCAAGATCCGGGCCATGGAGGATGCAAAGATCCCAAGTGAGGAGCGCATGGTCGCTCGTGTCGGCGAACTCCTGAGCGAGCTCGCCCCCGAGATTACCGAGCGCCCAGCATCGGTGGCGTGGCGCTCAATGCGCGAGCGCTGGGGATCGTGCACAAGCCTTGATCGCACCATCCGAATCTCGGATCGCCTCAAAGGCGCTCCTGACTATGTTCTCGACTCCGTCCTCTTCCATGAGGCTATCCACCTGCGCCATTTCGACCACGGGGAGGAGTTCTATGGCGTCCTCTCACGTTTCCCCCAGAGCGAGCGCGCTACCGCCTATCTGGATGGCTATGAGGATGCCGAACGAGCGCTCGCAGCGCCAGAAATCCTAAAAAAAGTCCTCCATTCACAGCCCTAGTTCTCTCATTGTGAGCGTGGGCAGGGGTATCGTCATACATGCACGCCTGCCCCATACGGGGAGCAATAGAGAGAGGCGCTCACATACGTGAGTGAAACTCAAAAGTTGTAAGCGTCGATTGGAGGAAAATTATGGCTGAGACATACAAAGGTGACGCTTACTGCGTTAAGTGCAAAGAGAAGCGTGATTTCGAGGGAACTGTAAAGGTCTCTGAATCTGGTCGTCGCATGGCACAGGGAATCTGTCCTGTATGTGGCACCAAGGTCAATCGCATCCTTGGCAAAGCACAGTAATTTTTAGATATTTAGTTATCTAACGTCTATACGTAGGCAAACCCTCGTGCGCTAATGCGCTCGGGGGTTTGTTCTTTTAAGTTGCATACTCATAGTGCGCAGCGAGTTACTTAGGCACAACATTGAGGTGAGTTTCACACACCTTCAACTCTGAAAAATCCATCGATGCTTCTATTGAAGCAGGGTTCGAGCATGACACAGAACCCAGGAAGCCTTCATACAAGCGACTCATATTCACCACGGCTAAAAGCAGGAGTTCGATATTGCGCCACATTCCCTGAAGGTGGTGAAAGAGTTGTTATAGGCAATTTCGATCACAGTATCGAGTTACATCACGGCGGCGCTCGCACGATTCTTGAGATGCTCACCGGTACCAGGAGCATTGATGAAATCAAAGCACAGGCAGGAATCTGTGATGTTGAGTTCGATTCAATTCTTACCACCTTGCACACTCATAATTTTTTAGATGTGCGCCAGAGCAAGATTGTTCTGGCAAATAGATTTCATTCAAATGTTCCTGCTATTGCAGCGAAGGCGAAAAAAAGAAAAGTTGAAGAACGAGATCCTGCTTTGCAACTCTTGCAAAATCGTCTTTCACCAGAATTGTCAGAAATAACTTGGCGTAAAGGAATAGACGATGGCGGCGTTGAAGTCATATCAGCCCGACAGGATTTTGAAATAGAGATATTTGGAAATAGTCGAATTGCAGTGCTGCTGTATGGAATTTTCTTGGGTAGTGGAGTCACTAACACCTCAATGGGAACCCAAGGAATACGAGATAATCACGCTATTAGTCATCGAGAAATTGGAAGCACATATCTTCGCACCAGTGATGTCGGTTCAAGTTTTAGTGTCAAACTTTCTGAATTGGCAAAAGATTTCGCACTCTTTCCCATTCCCTCCGATAGAAAAAAAAGTGAAAAAAAGGAGAAGAGCCTGCGCATTTATGTAGGCGATCCAACGAAAGAAGATTTATCTACAGGTTTGATTTCGCAATGGATGCGTAACCGTTTAGATTTCTTTCTCGTATCAACTCCACACGGTGGTGGAATTTCATGGGGACCACTTGTAAAGCCTGGCAAAACACCATGTTTGCGGTGTATACAAATTTCACGAATAGAACAAGGCGATATTTCTCAATATTTAGAAAATAGTGCAGACCAGATGGAGAGCTCTATTGCAACCTCTCATGAAATTTCAGGACGTATCGCGCAGGAAATCTTGAATTATGTTGATGGTATTGATCAATCCTTAGTTGGCTCAAGAACGCGTTTTCATTCTGGTAGCACCTGTAATAGAGAACACATCTCGTACGCCCTTCACCCACGCTGTGGTTGCGCATGGGTATGAATTTTGACGTGGCGGGCGCGCACCATTTCCTTCACAATTGCGCTTATGTCATCCGAGGCCAACAAGCAAGGTAGCGAGATTCCACAATCAACCGTGGCTCGCACTGCGCGAATGGTTTCTATTCCCATGGGTCTAGCTGGTCGTGGTGCACTTGGAATCGGTCGACAATTAGTTGGCCAGTCAAGCAATGTTGTCTTTGCTGAGATACAAGAAAAAACTGCAGAGCAACTTTTCAAAGTACTCGGCGAACTCAAAGGTGGCGCAATGAAGTTTGGCCAAGCGCTCTCTGTTTTCGAAGCCGCCCTGCCAGAAGAAATTGCAAAGCCGTATCGCGAAACACTGACAAAGCTTCAAGAATCTGCACCACCGCTACCAACTCGCGTCGTGCATAAAGTTCTTGCAAAAGAACTGGGTGAAGATTGGCGAGATAATTTTGCAAGTTTTGAAGATGTAGCAACTGCATCTGCATCGATTGGCCAAGTTCATAAGGCGAAGTGGAAAGATGGACGGGCCGTAGCAGTAAAGATTCAATATCCAGGCGCTGCCGAAGCGTTGATTTCTGACCTCAATCAAATTCAACGTTTTGCAAAGATTTTCCAATTAGTAATGCCAGGCCTTGAGATGAAACCGCTCCTCGAAGAATTACGCTCGCGAATAATTGAAGAAGTTGATTATCGCTATGAAGCACAGGCACAAGAAACTTATGCTCGTGTCTACGATGGCGATGCCGACATTGCAATTCCTAAAGTCGTAATGGCATCTGATCGAGTTTTAGTCTCTGAATGGCTTGAAGGAACACCGCTTTCACAAATCATTGCAAATGGAACTCAAGAGCAGCGAAATAACGCAGGTATGAAATTAGCTCGTTTTCATTTCACTTCACCTGATCGCGCAGGTTTACTCCATGCAGATCCACACCCTGGAAACTTCCGTTTGCTCAGCGATGGTCGACTAGGTGTTTTAGATTTTGGCGCATGCAACCGATTGCCTAATGGTTTTCCAGAGCCGATGAAGAGACTTCTCAAGCATGCACTCGATGATGATTCTGCAGCCCTGTATGAAGGATTCAAAAAGGATGGCTTTATATTGGCCGACGTTGATGTGGATCCCAACTTAGTTCTTGATTTTCTAGTCCCACTTGTTGAACCGCTTCGAACACAAACCTTCAAATATTCGCGTGAATGGCTACGTGACCAGAGTGCGCGCGTTGGC
>CAIZPZ010000083.1:0-5840 GCA_903934975.1 uncultured Actinomycetes bacterium
CGCTTGAGTTGAACGCAGGCAGAGCCAACGTTGTAGTAATCGATTCCCATTGTGATATCAGAGATATCTGGGTCAACATTTTCTAGCGCTTTTGTGTGGCACTCTAAAGATTTTTCATATTCATCTGCGGCGTAATAGAAACGGCCCGCATCGCGAAACATTTCAATGGATGCGGCAGCATCTTCATCTTTGAGTAACTCGGCAGCATCGAGTGCAACTTGGGCAGCTTCAGCGTCACGATCTAATTTGCGAAGCGACCAAGTGATTCCTTCATAGACATGGAGCATTCGCGATGTTCCAACGAATGTTGATTGACCTTCATAAATTTCGCGAGCGCTTTGACATAAGGCAAGTGCTGCCTTGTGATCCCCACGGTCGTATGCCAAATGGCTAAGTTCAATAAATGTTTCTGCGCGCTCTGTTCCAACACTTGCCGGAATTTTCTTCCAGAGTTCTTTCTCATCAGGTTTGTTTTCTGTACTCACCGTGGCCTTTCTTGAGGCAATAGAGCTTCGGACGGAGTGGAGAAGTTACTCTGCGGGGCTGACAAATCTGCCTCAGGTATAGGGGCTTCCTGAGGGCGTTTCTTGAGGGGGAAGCGCAGAGTAGCACAGTATTCGAACAGGTGTTCGGGCAATCTAAGCCTGCGGTCAGGCGTAATAGCTAGAGCGTGACTAGATCAAACCTTCTTGAATCCAGCTGGGCATACAGGCTTTACAGCCGTTACCTTCTTTGTTGTCTTTCCCTTTACGCAAGAAATAGTGATGGTCTTAGCTTTTGCAACGCTGCCTCTACTTGTGGCAGTTGTCGATTTCTTTGGTGTGCTCATCTGTTGATCAGAGGCCTTTACAGTCATATTTCCATCTGACGATGGCTTACCTAAATCGGTATATGCAGGGTTGAGTGAGATATCGAGCATTGGATCTGGGTATTCAAAACCTGAAACCTGAATAACAATCTTGCCGTTTTTGGCAGAGACATTTGCAGTTGCAGCTGTTGAGCCACCCGCACCTGTTCGAACTGAGACAACGAGCGCTGTTGCTGCATCTTCTGGTCGGGTCAGATTCCATAATGCAATTGCATCAGCGTAAGAAATCGATGCGTAATAGAAACCTGTATTTACGGACGTGCCATCTGGTGCAAGGCGTGGGGCGCTGGCCTTATAACTAAATGCTTTCTTGTCAGCATTCCATGTAGGCGTTGAAAGTTTGCATATTCCATTTGAGCCAACGTAGATCTTTCCCGCGCTTCCAGGAATCGAAAAGCCCATTGGATCATTGGAGGGAACAATCACGCTTTGGAATTGAGTAACGACAGTTGATGCAACGCCTTTATCTCCTGTGCAATCCTTTGAACTTTTAGCTGTTGGAACTTTGACAGGGTAGCCAGAGAATTCGAAGACATTCTTACCATCAGTTGTTGCGATGTTGATAGTTGCATCGGTGACAACGCCAAAAGTTACACCGACTTGAAAATCAGAGATTCGAATCTTTATGCCGATGGCAACTTCGGAGTTCAAGTTCACGGGTGTAGTTGGACTCGTTGGAAGTGCTGCAAGTGAGACTTTATTTCCTGGCGAATATGTTGGCTTTGCATCAATGATGATCCAGGGAACAAACTCATTTGCATTCTGAGCCTCTAGATAAAGGCCGTCGTAATTCTCGGCAGCAAATGCATCGGCTGCACTCCAGCGCCCTGGTAATTCTTTACCTGCTGCAACGTTATTTGCATTGCCCGCAGTTGCTCCTGCACCACCAGTTGCAACCCACGAGAGTGCAATTGCTTTGCCACCAACTGGTGTGAGTGAAACACTTTCGATGCAATAGTCAGATGAGGCCGCGCTACATGCTGCGAGTGGGCCTTTAGGAATTGAGAGACTGGCGTGCGCGGATGGTGCGCTAATACTTGTTGCGACTAAGCCAAATACAAGTACCGCTAATCCTCGAGCAAATCTCTCCATTTTCATTAGGCCAAAGTATCAAGAATTACCCTCAGAGGGAACAAGCGATGCGGTGGGCGTTCCTGATTATTGCCACTCGAACTAAATGCTTTTTCATCAATATGAGATTTTATGCACTTAGTATCAATTATTTTTAGAATTCCTGATTATTAAGTGCCTGAAACGAAGCGAAGTGGTTTTACTAACTCATTTGTTGCAAGCAGTTCAAGTGCGCTCACTGTTGCTGGTGTGATTTCGCGATCAGGCTTGGCCTCAGGGGCATCGAGAAAGAATGAGACAACGCAATCGCCGCAGGCAATAGCGCGCATAGTGCAGTTCTGACAGTTGATGATCATGGAATTACGGT
This sequence comes from uncultured Actinomycetes bacterium, assembly GCA_903934975.1. Classification (GTDB taxonomy): domain Bacteria; phylum Actinomycetota; class Actinomycetes; order Nanopelagicales; family Nanopelagicaceae; genus Planktophila. The sequence goes on from CAIZPZ010000083.1 coordinate 2,307, forward strand.
AAAGCCCGCCACTGACAAATGCATTGGTGCGTGTCGCCGTTTATGGCCTAATAACTACTTTGACGATATCGGCAGCCGTTGCCGACTCCCCTAGTTCGTGATTCACATTCGTTGGAATTCCATTGATTTGCGCGGCGCCTAAGAAAGCGAGTTGGGCTGCAATCTCAGTCATCCAATAGAGGGCACCTGGGCCTGCTCGATCCAGAATGCGCTGAGCCTCGGCCAATTGGCGATCACTGAATTTTTCAACATCGTTATTGTCATCTTCAATGACGCGCAGCAAGAAGTTCTTTATATCTAAGCCAATGCCAGTTGCATCGTTGGAGCTTTCAACTAGTTCTCGTAGTTCGGCATCTAGGCCGCGTAATTTCTTGCGGCGCTTTTTACGACTGAGAAATAAGTAGATAAGAATGGTGAAGAAAAGTAGTTCGAACATGGAGCCATTCTGACCCTCAGGGCTGACAAATAGGGCTTAGACGCTGATGTAGAGCTTCTCAATAACTAAAGGCACCGTGCTGAGCTCATCTGGATATCGCATGATGGCGGTGTCGGGCGAGATGCTCCACTTGAAGTTCATCGCAAGTAGAACTTGAAGGAAGACTCTCACTTCAAATTCAGCTAAGTGGTTTCCAATGCAGGTGTGTGGGCCAAAACCAAATGCAACGTGGGAATTGCGCTCTCTGCGCAAATTGATTGTTGTTGGATCTGGAAATACTTCTGGATCAAAATTTCCAGATACGAAACTTATATTCACATATCTATCATCAGGCAGATTGGTGGCTCCAGTTTCAGGAACTGTTGTTCGTCCCATCCATGGAATAGGGGTGAGGTAGCGCAAGAACTCTTGGACAGCACTATCGATAAGTTCTGGCTCAGCAATGAGCATCTCTTTATCTGCTGGATTATTGCCAAGGTGTAACAAAATTCCTGCAATCATCTTCACCATTGTGTCTCGGCCACCGGCCAACATGACGCTAACGATTCCTCTAAATTCAATCGCGCTTACTTGTCTGCCTTCAATTTCCATATGCGCGATGCGATGCCAAACATCCGTGCTTTCAATACTCATACTCTCTTCATAGACGCGGTCGATGTATGCATGTAGCACGCTGCCATCTCGCTCTGGACCTGTTGCTGTCCAAACATCTGGTCCCCAAGAAATCCATTCAGTGACATCTTTTTCACGGCCATACAAAATTCCTAAGTTATGCATAACGATTGGAAGTGCAAGGTGTGGAATTACATCGCGTGATGGATCTTTGAGAAATTCAGTAAGTAATCTCTTTGTGCTTTGTGCAAAAGCTGCTTCGCATTTTTCAATTGCAGGCTTTACAAAAATTGGAGCAAGAGCGCTTCTATACAAATGATGGCGCGGTGGATCTACCTCTAAAGGAAGTTGTCTATAGGTGCGAACATCAGAATCTCCTTGTAAATCTGAGGAATAAGTCTGAGTATCTCGAAGGGCATCGCGAACAGCCTTATGTCCTTTAATGAAGCGAGAGACGGGGAGTTTGACCACTGCCATGGAGCGATACTAAGTGGATTTTCAATTCTCGGTCAATAATGGCAACTAGCCGAGTAAGAAAGTTCTCATCCGTTACAATTCGAGTAAGAAATCTATTGCAATTGCGATGATTTATATCGGATGGGGTGAGGCACTTGGGAAAAAACCAAGATGAGCACTCTGACAATGTGGACCGCAATGCATTTCTCAAAACCCCAAGTTTTATAGTTGGTTGCGCGCTACTAGTCCTTGCCACTTTCGGATCAGTTTTAGCGCAAAATGTTTCCCTTGGGCCAAGCGGTGGCACAGAATTTGGTCAAGGTTATTATCAACTTGTTGCATGTGATACCTGGGTTGGCATACAACTCAATCCCTCCCCTTCAACGTTTTCAGGAACTAGTATCAATGGTGAGTCATACACCTCAGAATCTCGCGTGAAAAGTATTCAGATCTCCGGCCTTGATACACAGCGATGCGCTGGAAAGAATCTGAAGTTCACACTAACAAATACAGAGACCAGCACCGCTCTACCGATCTTTACTGATGCCGGCTCTCTTGTTGTCTCTCGCGCGCTTCTAACAGTAAATAGCAATTCCAATACTTCGCGATCTCTAGCTCTGACAATTATTGATGGCAATGGTCAAAATATTGGAAGAGCTAATGCATACCAATATCTAAGCTATGCCACATCTACCTCTATCTACACTCTTGTCTTTACAAATCCATTAGCACGAATGGCCGATGTGACGGGTGTGAACTTTGAAAGTTCTCTTGCGGGTTAAGAATGCGTAGCGAAATTCTTGATGCGTAAATCTCTTAGATTTTTTCTAGTTTCTTCAATAGTAATCGCCACTTTTGCTGTACCAATTGAGGCAAAAGCCGCAGCCTGTTCACCTACGAGCTCGACATCTGGTGCCAATACAGTTTTGAAATTTCTTACGGTAACAACTTGTGACTGGACTGTTCCTACAAGCGTTACTTCAATTTCGGTTTTACTTGTTGCAGGTGGAGGTGGTGGTGGTTATGACGTTTCAGGTGGTGGTGGTGCAGGTGGTTTGCTCTATTACGGCACCGAAACACCTAAAACTCCCAATGGTGGTGCCATTTCTGTTACGCCTGGAAACATACACACTATTTTCGTTGGTGGTGGCGGTGCAGGTGCAACCAATCTTTTAGTTCCTTCAAACAATGAAACGACCGGTAGAGGAAATAATGGTGGCGATACCTATTTGAGACTTGCATCGGGAACCCAATACACGGCGATTGGCGGAGGTGGTGGAAATAGTCGTAATAGAACTATTGCCGCAGAGTTAGGTGGTTCCGGTGGTGGTGGTGGTTATGGAAACAACGCAACACCTCGTCCTAGCGGTGGCGCGGGTACAGGATCAGGAGTAACGCTTCAAGGTTACGCCGGTGGAAAAATTGTTACTGGTTCCGTCAATGGTGGCGCGGGTGGTGGCGGTGCAGGATCTGTTGGTACTGATTGGACAGATGGTGATGCTGATGCATCTGGTAAAGGTGGCGCCGGGCTTGCATATTCAATAACTGGAACGTCAACTTTTTACGGTGGTGGTGGCGGTGGTGGTGCATGGAATGCAAAAGGAGGATCTGGCGGCGCAGGTGGAGGCGGTGACGGAGGAAGTCAGAATGCTTCTGTGTGCCGAAGTAATTGTACAGATGACACAACAGCACGAACAGGAAATTCGGGTACTGCAAATACCGGCGGTGGTGGCGGCGGAAGTGGTTATGCGACTGGTTCTACTCCTGCGGGTAACGGTGGTTCAGGGATTCTCGTAATCTCTTATGTAACGCCAATTCCAACATATTCTTCAATATCAACAAATACTGGATCAACTTTGGGTGGAACTTCTACGGTAATCACTGGAACAAACCTAACTGGAACTACAAGTGTCACTGTAGGTGGCGCAAGTGCAACCCTCGGAACTATCACATCTACAACTGTAGCCATTACTACACCTGCAGGAACTGCTGGTGCTAAGAACATTGTCATTACAACGTCATATGGAAGC
>CAIZPZ010000084.1:0-1708 GCA_903934975.1 uncultured Actinomycetes bacterium
CACAGGTAGCACTTCTTTCAAAGCGTATTGATGAGATAACACAACATTTGCAGACAAATAAGAAGGATCATCACAACCGTCGTGGTTTGTTATTGATGGTCGGTAAGCGTCGTCGGATTTTGCAGTACCTCGCCAAGACGGATATTGAGCGCTATAGAGCGATTATCGAAAAGCTCGATCTTCGCCGTTAAATAACAATCAGCAAAAAACTTTATCGCTAAGAGTTTTGGTCCTCGGTAGTGGTTTCCGGAAAACGATTTTCCGTGAACTTCGATCGAAGATCCATTCTCTAGATTTAAAGTGTTGAGAAATGGAGATGACCCATGGAGGGTCAAGATGTGCAATCAGCCGTTGCAAAAATAGACAACGGTAAATTTGGAAAGCGGGAGATCCGCTTTGAAACTGGCCGATTAGCTCGGCAAGCAGCGGGAACAGCCGTTGTTTATTTAGATGATGACAGCATGTTGCTATCTGCAACTACTGCATCAAAAAATCCGAAGGATCAATTTGATTTCTTCCCACTGACAGTTGATGTGGAAGAGCGAATGTATGCTGCTGGAAAAATTCCAGGATCATTTTTCCGTCGTGAAGGACGTCCCTCTGAGGATGCAATCCTTACCTGTCGATTAATCGATCGCCCACTACGTCCATCCTTTATTAAAGGATTGCGTAATGAGGTTCAGATTGTTGTAACAGTTATGGCGTTAAATCCTGATCACATGTATGACGTGATTGCGATCAACGCAGCATCAATGTCAACACAATTAGCAGGACTGCCATTTTCTGGCCCAATCGGTGGTGTGCGCGTTGCACTAATCGAAGGTCAATGGGTTGCTTTCCCAAATCATTCTGATTTAGATAAAGCAGTCTTTGACATGGTAGTTGCTGGTCGAATTTCAGATGGTGATGTTGCAATTATGATGGTTGAAGCTGAAGCCACTGTTAAAACAATTGAATTAATAAAGGGTGGCGCAACAGTGCCAACTGAAGAGATTGTCGGTCAAGGACTTGAGGCAGCAAAGCCATTTATTCGCACACTATGTGAGGCACAACTTGCATTAGCGAAATTGGCAGCAAAGCCAACTGGAGAATTTCCAGTATTCCTGGATTACCAAGAGGATATTTACGCAGTAGTTGAAAAGGCTGCTAAAGATGATCTAGCTAAAGCGCTAACAATTGCTGGTAAGCAAGAGCGTGAGACTAAGTTAGATGAAATCAATAAGAGTGTTACTGAGAAAATCACAGTAGATTTTTCAGAGCGCACTAAGGAGATTTCAGCAGCGCTTAGATCTGTAACTAAGAAGTTAGTTCGTCAACGAGTATTACGAGATAAAATTCGTATTGATGGCCGCGGGTTACGCGATATTCGTGCATTAACTGCTGAGGTTGAGGTAATTCCTCGAGTCCATGGCTCTGCAATATTTGAACGTGGTGAGACTCAGATTTTGGGTATTACAACATTAAATATGCTTAAGATGGAACAGCAACTAGATACTCTGTCACCAGAGGATCACAAGCGTTATATGCATAACTACAACTTCCCACCATATTCTGTTGGTGAAACTGGAAGAGTTGGATCTCCAAAGCGACGAGAAATTGGACATGGTGCACTAGCTGAACGTGCTCTTGTTCCAGTTCTACCAACTCGCGAAGAGTTTCCATATGCAATTCGTCAGGTTTCAGAAGCACTTGGATCAAATGGATCAAC
>CAIZPZ010000085.1:0-6279 GCA_903934975.1 uncultured Actinomycetes bacterium
CCTCTATTCGATGGTGATGATCATGTGATGGCAGGTACGTGGTCAAAGGTTGCTAATAAAATTGAGCGAAGCCCACGTAAGGCATGGGCAATCACAGGAGTGGTGCTCATTGCTTTTGCTCTTACTTCAACGACATTGAAAGCAGATGGTCTTGGAACTGTCGACACATTTACTGGTAATCCAGAATCAGTTGTTGGTCAAAAATTGCTGACAAAGCATTTTCCTGGCGGACAAGGTGATCCAACTCAAGTTGTTGTCAGTGCCGAAAAAATTGCAGCAGTAACTGCGGCAGTAAAGGTTGCACCCGGTGTAACTGATGTCTATCCAACTCTTGATGGAATTCCAGTTCCAGGGCAACCGTTGCCTCCGGTAAAAATTGTCAATGGAAAAGCAATCTTGAATCTAACGCTAGATAAGGCCCCCGATAGCGTGGAGGCTGGAAATGAAGTTCCAGAGATTCGCAGGCTTGCAAAGGCTGCTGATGCAACTGCATTAGTGGGTGGAACAAGTGCGGTTTACTTCGATGTTCGCACTGCAAATAATCGAGACAATAGAACGATTATTCCAATCATTCTGTTTGTTATTACGCTTATTCTTGGATTGTTGTTGCGCAGTATTCTTAGCGCAATTTTGCTTCTGGGAACAGTTGTATTGTCATTCTTTGCAACGCTTGGTGTTTGCGCACTCGTGTTCAATAATGTATTTGGATTTGAAGGTGCGGATAATTCCTTCCCTCTATTTGTATTCATCTTCCTTGTTGCGCTGGGAATTGATTACAACATCTTCCTTATGACACGCGTACGCGAGGAGAGCATAAAGATTGGTACTCGCGCAGGTGTAACCAAGGGTGTGACCGTAACTGGTTCTGTTATTACTTCAGCAGGAATAGTCCTTGCTGCAACATTTGCAGTTCTTGGAGCGCTCCCATTGGTACCACTAGCGCAGCTCGGTTTTGCTGTTGCCTTCGGAGTTCTTCTCGATACCATCATCGTTCGCTCTGTTCTTGTACCTGCATTAGTGCATACAATCGGGCCAAAGGTTTGGTGGCCATCAAAGCTTCAACACGAAAAGGTGTAACACATGGCATTACGCGTTGGAATAGCGGGCTACGGCTTAGCAGGTCGCTATTTCCACGCGCCTTTGCTCAAAGGTTGCGGTTTTGATCTTGTTGGAATTCAAACAAGTAATGCAGAACGAAAGTCTCATGCACTTGCCGATTTTCCATCTACACAAGTTGTCGCAACTGTTGAAGAGTTAGTCACTCTTGGCCTGGACTTAGTAGTTGTTGCTTCAGCAAATGTTGCTCACGCCCACGATGCATACCTCGCTATTGATGCGGGGATTCCAGTTGTTATAGATAAACCAATGGGTCGCACATATGAGGAAACTAAAGCGATCGTGGATTATGCACAGAAGGCCAATGTTCCTATCACCACATTTTTCAACCGCCGCTGGGATAGTGATGCACTGACAATCAAAAAAGTTATCGCCAGTGGTGTACTCGGTGAAATCTTTAGACTCGATTCACGCTTCGAAAGATTTCGCCCAGGTGTGAATAATTCTTCGTGGCGCGAAACAATGTCGCCAGCCGATGGTGGTGGGCAACTCATTGATCTACAACCACATTTGATCTCTACATCTATGCAATGGCTTGGAACTCCAGAACTTGTAAGTTCGAGTGTTCGATCTATCCGCGGTGGCGCCGATGATGATTCAGTACTTGTCATCAAGTATTCAGGTGGAGCGGTGGGGTATTTGTCAGCGAGTGCAATCGTTGGAGCACCTGGTCCGCGCATTCGCTTACTTGGCAGCAAAGGCGCACTCGTTGTCAACGATTTAGATCCACAAGAAGACTTATTGCGTTCAGGCAAATATCCAGAAGGTGGCACCTGGACAATTCCATCAAAATCTAAGACATTTATTTATCGCGGTGACGAAGTTGAAGAGATTGATTCAGAGCCTGGAAATTATGCACACTTCTATTTAGAAGTTGCAGGAGCTATTGCAGGCAAGAATGCATGGCCGGTCTCTACGCAGGATGCACTCCTTGTAGCAAAGATTATTGACCAGGCGCGAGCACAATCAATTCATGGCTAAACCAGTTGTCGTCATTGGTGCTGGCCTTGCAGGTATATCTGCAGCGCTTCATCTTGAGAGAAATAATCGAGAAGTCATTCTCCTTGAAAGCAGTGATAGAGCGGGTGGGCGCGTAGCAACAGATCGCATCGATGGATACTTATGTGATCGAGGATTTCAACTCATCAACTCGAAGTATCCAGCTCTTCAAGAATTAGATGTAGTGCGAGAAATTGATTTCATTGCAGCCCCGCGCATTATTGAAGTAGCTATGGGAACAGCGCACTTCACACTTGGTGATCCTCGAGTTTCGCCCTGGAGCGCACTCGATAGAGCAACAGGAACTATTCCTGAAAAGTTAGCGCTAGTTCGTTATTTGATGACAAAGAGTGTTTCAAGTAAATCAATAGGAGAAGAGCTGCGCGCTGGCGGAACGGGCAATCTTTACTCGCGCGTTCTAGAACCTTTTTTGACGGGCGTATTTCTTGCATCGCCAGAGCGCGTTGAAGCAATTTACGGAAAGAGTGTCATCAAGAGTTTTGTAAGTGGTTCACCTGGTCTGCCGCGAAATGGCGTGGGGGAGTTGAGTACAGCGCTGAGCAAACGAGTAAAAGATTTGCGATTAGGTAATCGAGTTGAAGCCATTAGAGGAAATGTTGTTGAAACTAATGATGGCTCAATAGAGGCAAGTGAAGTAATTGTCGCAACGGATGCCACAACCGCATCACAGCTGCTCGATCTTCGAGATATCCCTGCGCTAGTCGGGTGCACAACCTGGTATCACAGTGTTGATTCAACTACGCGAAATGGACGTCTGATTATCGATGGACAAGCCAGAGGGCCAGTGATGAATACGTTGGCAATTTCAAAAATATCTTCTTCATATGCACCCGAAGGCAAAGATCTAATATCAACAACTACTCCACTATCGATTACAGAGAGTGAAACTCGCAGACATCTATCGCTGCTGTGGGGAAGTGATACGCGAGATTGGGAACTAGTTGCAAAGTATGAAATTCCTAGTGCGCTACCTTTACAGTCAGTCGGGCGCTCACTTACTCAAAAAATTGCCGTTCGCGAAAATATCTATTGCATCGGCGATCATCGAAGCACTCCATCGCAACAAGGTGCTCTATTTTCTGGCAGATTAGCGGCGGAATTAATCCTCAATAAGTAGAGGAAGCGCCTCTGAAAGATGAGGGTAATCAAAAGTAAATCCAGCATCGAGTAATCCTTGTGGGATAACTTTCTTAGAGCCGAGAATTTCTGTTGAAAATCCACCGAGTGCAATTTTTAGAGCGAAGGCTGGGGCCGGAAATAATGCAGGGCGATGAAGGGCACGAGCAAGAGCGCTAGTGAATTCTTGATTAGTAACAGGATTTGGTGAAGTGAGGTTGAGAGGCCCAGAGATATCGTTTTCTAGAGCAAAAACTATTGCACGTATTTGGTCGTGCAAAGTAATCCATGACCACCATTGCTTTCCATTGCCCAACTTTCCACCGAGGCCGTATCTAAACAATGGCAACATACGACCGAGTGCGCCACCCGTTGGATCAAGAACTAAACCAGTACGAATTTTTACAGTGCGCACATCTCCTGCAAGATCGGCAGCGCCTTCCCATTCGCGACAAACAGCGGCAAGAAAGTCATCACCAGATTTATCAGATTCAACTACTGGTCTATTTCCACTCTCTCCATACCAACCAATTGCACTAGCAGAGATAAATACTTGAGGCTTTACAACAGCTACCGCTTGCGCAATAGCAGTTGTGCCAAGTAAACGTGAGTTGAGAATCTGACTCTTATATTTCTTAGTCCAACGCTTATCGCCAACACCAACGCCAGCTAAATGAATAACAGCATCGACGCCAGCGAGGGCATCTGTGTTTACGTAGCCAGTTTGTGGATCCCATTGAATTTCATCAGGTGAAACAGGTGCGCGACGAACAAGACGCTGGACTGTATGACCTTCACTTTTGAGATGACCAACGAGTGCTGTGCCAATCAAACCGGAGGAACCGGTGATAGCAATTCTCTGCGGGACAGACATGAAGAGTTAGAGACCCAAATCAGATTCGAATGCTCCGCCTTCAAGACGCTCTTTGAGCGTTACAAGGAAACGTGCAGCATCTGCGCCATCGACAACGCGATGATCATATGAAAGACCAAGGTAGACCATGGAGCGAATTGCAATTGTCTCTCCACCATCTTCGCCCTTTACAACCATGGGACGCTTTACGACTGCGCCAAGACCCAGGATTGCAACTTGTGGCTGATTGATAATCGGTGTGTCAAATAGTGCTCCGCGACTTCCAGTATTTGTCAGTGTGAATGTTCCGCCACCGAGTTCATCAGGAGTTACTTTGTTATCGCGTGTACGAGCTGCAAGATCTGCAATCTTTCGTGCAACGCCCCCCATATTCAAATCGCCAGCATTGTGAATAACAGGAACGAGTAAACCGCGCTCTGTATCCACGGCAACGCCTAAGTGTTCTGCACCGTGATAGGTAATTTGGTCACCTTCAACGGATGAGTTGAGCACAGGATGTTGCTTGAGTGCTTCGCATACTGCAACAGCAAAGAAAGGAAGGTATGAAAGCTTGACGCCCTCACGTGCTTCAAATGTTGCCTTTGAGCGATCGCGTAGTCGAGAAATCTTTGTTACATCAACTTCAATAACAGTTGTGAGTTGAGCACTTACTTGAAGTGATTCGACCATACGCGATGCAATAACTTTGCGAAGTCGAGACATTGTCACAGTAGTTCCGCGAAGCGGTGATGATGCAACTACTGCAGGTCGCGGCGCAGATGGCGCTGATGCAGCAGGTGCTGATTGCGCAACTGGTGCACTCTTTGGCGCAGCAGCAACTAAATCTTCTTTACGAATACGTCCACCGATACCAGTGCCCTTTACTGTTGCAAGATTGACGCCGAGTTCATTTGCAAGTTTGCGAACTAGGGGAGTGACATAGGCATCGGCTGGTTGTGAAATAGGTGCTTGTGCAACAGGAGCAACAACTACTGGTGCAACTGGTGCAGGGGGTGGAGTTGGAGCAGCAACTACAGGAGCCGCAGCAACGGGAGCAGGTGGTGGAGTTGGTGCAGCAACTACTGGTGCGCCTGCGCCACCGATAAGACCAAGACGAGCACCAACTGGAACGGTTGTGTCAACTGCAACATCGATTGCTATAAGAGTTCCTGCAACAGGTGAAGGAATTTCTGTATCTACTTTGTCAGTTGAAACTTCTAGTAGCGCTTCATCGACTGCAACAGAGTCACCAATATTTTTTAGCCAACGAGTAACAGTTCCTTCGCTCACACTTTCACCAAGTGCTGGCATAGTAATTACGGTGCCAGATCCTGTTGCGGCAGGAGTTGCAACAGGTGCAGCAGGTGGAGGAGTAGGTGCAACAACTGGTGCTACAGGAGCCGCAACAACTGGTGCAGCAGGTGGAGGTGTTGGCGCTGCAACTGGAGCAGCTGGCGCTGGAGTTGATGCGCCTGCGCTATCAGCGATGATTGCAAGTTCTGCGCCAACGGCAACAGTTTGATCTATACCAACAACAATTTTTGTAAGAATTCCAGCAACAGGTGAAGGAATCTCTGTATCTACTTTGTCAGTTGATACTTCAAGGAGTGGTTCATCGACATTGACATGATCGCCTTCGGCTTTGAGCCAACGTGTAACTGTTCCTTCACTCACGCTCTCGCCGAGTGCTGGCATAGTGACTGAGAATGTCATTGTTATTTCTCCCCGTTATCCGTGTGCATGAAGCGGTTTACCTGCAAGTGCCATATGTGCTTCACCCATCGCTTCAGAAAGCGTTGGGTGTGCGTGAATCAATGGAGCAACATCAGCAGCTGATGCTTCCCAATTGAAAATAAGTTCTGCTTCAGCAAGTAGTTCGCCAACTCGTGCACCGACCATATGAATTCCTAGAACCGGTCCATCTTTTTGCGCTACCAATTTGATTGAACCTGCAGTGCGCAAAATTTGTGCTTTTCCATTTCCTGCTAAGTCGTAGTTGAGTTCTACAACATCGTAACCGCGCTCTTTTGCGATTGCAGTTGTAAGACCAACGGATGCAACTTCAGGCTCTGAATATGTAACGCGCGGAATACCGTCATAATTGATTGGGCGAGGATTGAGTCCTGCAATTTCTTCGGCTACCAAGATGCCTTCAGCGAAACCAACGTGAGCTA
>CAIZPZ010000086.1:0-2575 GCA_903934975.1 uncultured Actinomycetes bacterium
CTGGTGGACCAATGCGACCAGAAGAGTGGATAGGTTCTGTCACTACACGATTCGGTGAAAGCGTCAACGGGCTTTCAAAACTGACTAACGGTGAATTATTACGTGATGCAATTGCACGCGAACCTCATGCATGGCTTGGCGCAGTTCACTGCGAAAAATTTGGGGTAAGTACTGAAGTTCTTGTGAAATTACTCGATCCTGCGCAACGCCTTCCTGTTCACTTTCATCCAAATAAGAAATTTGCAAAGCAACATCTAGCACTCGATCACGGTAAGACTGAAGCCTGGATTATTCTGGAAGCACCTGCTGGTAGTGGAGTAGGACTTGGCTTTGATCAAGTTCACACAAAAAGTGATGTGCAATCAATGATTAAGGCTCGCGATTCGCGTGCACTCATTGAATCGCTTACTCGCATTGAAGTATCTGTTGGAGATGCAATTCTGGTACCTGCAGGGACACCGCATGCAATTGATGAGGGAATATTTGTTTTAGAACTTCAAGAGCCAACAGATTTATCTGTTTTACTTGAATGGGAAGGCTTTGATGTCGATGGTGAAGTAGATGGCCATCTTGGTTTAGGTTTTGACACTGTTCTCGATGCACTTGATTACCAACCACTTGGAACATCTCGTATCGCAGAATTAGTTACACGTGGTGGTTTATCAGCACAATCCACGCAATCACTTTTCACAAGTGCTGCAGATAGTTTCTTTAGAGCCCATATGATCACAGGGGATTCGAGCAGTATTGATGCAGGATTTGGAATCCTCTTGGTCCTTGAAGGAACTGGTGAGATTCAATTCGAAAATGCACCAACTATCCCTGTAAAACGTGGAGATGCAGTGCTAATTCCGTGGTCTGCTGGGGCATCTCATCTGGTAGGTGCCCGCGGAGTTCTCTCTCGTCCTCCGTTAGACTAAGGCGCATGTCTAAGGTCCTCGCATCTCTTCCAGTTGGTGAAAAAGTAGGTATTGCTTTCTCCGGTGGTCTTGATACATCAGTTGCTGTTGCATGGATGCGCGAAAAAGGTGCAGTCCCTTGTACATACACCGCAGATCTTGGCCAATATGACGAACCAGATATTGATTCTGTTCCAGGGCGTGCAAAGCAATATGGCGCAGAAATTTCACGTCTCGTTGACTGCAAGAGCTCTATTGTTGAAGAAGGTCTAGCTGCAATTGCTTGTGGTGCCTTTCATATTCGCTCAGGTGGAAAACAATATTTCAATACAACACCACTTGGCCGCGCAGTAACTGGAACACTCCTTGTGCGCGCAATGTTGAGCGATAACGTCGATATTTGGGGCGATGGATCTACATATAAAGGTAACGATATTGAGCGCTTCTATCGTTACGGTCTACTTGCTAATCCAAAACTAAGAATTTATAAGCCATGGCTTGATGCCGATTTCGTCAATGAACTTGGTGGACGTAAAGAGATGTCTGAATGGTTAGTTGCACGCAAATTCCCATACCGTGACAGGACTGAGAAGGCTTATTCGACGGATGCAAATATTTTAGGTGCAACTCATGAGGCTAAGCGCTTAGAAGATTTAGATACCTCTGTCGAACTTGTTGAACCGATTATGGGTGTGCGCTTCTGGGATGAATCCGTTGCCATCAAATCTGAAGATGTGAAGATTCAGTTTGTTCAAGGTCGCCCAGTTGCAATCAATGGCAAGAGCTTTACGGATGTAGTTGCACTCATGAAAGAGGCAAATGCAATCGGTGGTCGCCATGGACTTGGTATGACTGATCAGATTGAAAATAGAATCATTGAAGCAAAGAGTCGTGGAATATACGAAGCTCCAGGAATGGCGCTTCTCTTTATTGCATATGAACGCTTGATGAGTGCAATTCATAACGAAGACACCATTGCTAATTACCACGCCGAAGGCCGTCGTCTCGGTCGTCTTTTGTATGAGGGACGTTGGTTAGATCCCCAATCACTCATGCTTCGCGAATCTTTGCAACGTTGGGTTGCATCCGTAATTACTGGCGAAGTTACATTGCGCCTGCGCCGCGGAGATGACTATTCAATTATTAATACAACAGGCCCAGCACTGAGCTACCACCCTGAAAAACTTTCAATGGAACGTACTCAAGATGCAGCTTTTGGTCCTGTTGATCGCATCGGCCAATTGACGATGCGTAATTTAGATATTGCAGATACTCGCGCAAAGCTCGAGATTTATAGTGCACAAGGTCAACTTGGCGGTGGAGATTTCAAGCTCATCAATGAAATTGAAGCTGGCAATGATTCAAAAAAGAGTTGATCTCACCTCTGATCAAGTAGCGCATCTAAAAACGTTAGTCAGCGGCCAAGTTTCAACTAATGAATCTGTGCTCGACCAACACGGTCGAGATGAATCTGCATTTCCTCCAGTTCGCCCCTCTGCTGTTGTAATGGCTAGTAGTACGCAAGAAGTTTCAAAAATCCTTGCATATTGCAACGAGCAAAAGATTCCAGTTGTTGCTTTTGGTGCAGGAACATCTCTTGAAGGACATGTTCTTCCATTCTTTGGGGGAGTAAGTCTTGATCTGACAAATATGAATGCAATACTTGAAATTCGCCC
>CAIZPZ010000087.1:0-17651 GCA_903934975.1 uncultured Actinomycetes bacterium
ACTCGTCCAAAATTCTTCACTATCGAACATTGGCTAACAACAACTGAGCGAGACGAAGATCAGAGCATCGTTACTAAAGCAGAAGTTACTGTCATCGCACTCGGTAAAAAGATTTCTTGCGAGGGCACTGGAAACGGACCAGTCAACGCATTCGATACAGCCCTTCGTGCAGGTTTACAACAGCTTTATCCAGAGTTATCTGTTCTCGAACTCACTGATTACAAAGTTCGTATTCTTGAAGGTCGCCTAGGCACTGGCGCTATTACTCGTGTATTAGTTGAAACAAGTGATGGCAAGGGTGAATGGAACACAATTGGCGTTCACGAAAACGTTATTGCCGCATCTGCAATGGCGCTCGAAGATGCGCTTACCTTCGGCCTCCTACGTCAGGGACGTAAACCCGAGTAAAGTTTTACCGTGGCTAATGAATTAGAGAGCGTATTTCTCGCATTTCAACGCCATCTAGAGAAAGAACGAAATCTCTCTGTTCATACAATCCGTGCGTATTGCGGAGATTTAGAGAGCCTTATTGCCCATCTGGAAACTCTCGGTCTTAGCGATTTCTCCCAACTTACGTTGCTGCACCTGCGTTCATGGCTTGCTAATCAGCAAGTAAAAGGGGGAGCGCGTACTTCACTCTCTCGTCGCGCCGTATCCATTCGATTATTTACTAAGTGGGCATATAAAAATAAGTACATTCCCACAGATGTTGGTTCCACACTTGCAACGCCAAAGGGTCATCGCACATTGCCAGATGTTTTGACAATGGAGGGCGCTAAAGAGGCAATGGATTCACTAGCTACTCGCGTAGCAGAGGAAGAAACACCGCTATCAATTCGCGATTGCGCGATGGTAGAAATTCTCTATGCAAGTGGTGCTCGAGTTGCAGAGCTATGTGGATTGAATTTTCTTGATATTGATTATGACCGACAGACAATTCGTGTATTAGGTAAAGGAAATAAAGAGCGCGTCATCCCTATTGGAAACCCCGCAATGCGCGCACTCAAAGAATGGCTAACAAATGGCCGTGATGAACTCAAAAATTCAACGTCGGGGGATGCTGTATTTCTCGGTGCTCGCGGAAAGAGAATTGATCAACGCACAGTGAGAACCGTTGTCTATAGAGCACTTGAGGCAATTGAGGGGATAGAGCGAATGGGCCCACACGCACTTCGCCATTCCGCTGCTACTCATTTACTTGAAGGTGGAGCAGATCTGCGAACAGTTCAAGAAATATTGGGTCACGCATCCCTTGCAACGACCCAGATTTATACCCATGTTTCAACTGAAAGATTGCAAAAAGCATTCAAGCAGGCTCACCCTCGCGCATAAGGGTGGATTTTTCACGCTCAAAGCTCGGGTAAGATTCCCACTGCACCAGAGCAATCTGGTGACATCTCAGCACTCACCAACCTAGTTGGCATAACCACCTCGGTCCGCAAGAAATTGTGGTCGGTGACTTCGAGTGCGACGGGTTTAGCACATTGCTAAATCAAAACCGAGCGGGTTTATTGCGCACTGCGCGAAAACCTAAGAAGGAGTATGCCGTCATGGCAGTTGTAACAATGCGAGAACTCCTCGACAGTGGAGTCCACTTCGGACACCAAACACGTCGATGGAATCCAAAGATGAAGCGTTTTATTTTCACAGAGCGCAATGGCATCTACATCATCGATATCCAGCAATCACTTGCACTCATCGATAGTGCATATGAGTTCGTAAAGGACACTGTCGCTAAAGGCGGACATGTTCTTTTCGTTGGAACAAAGAAGCAAGCACAAGAACCAATCATCGAGCAAGCAGCACGCGTTGGTATGCCAACAGTGACTGAGCGCTGGTTGGGTGGAATGCTTACAAACTTCCCAACTGTTTACAAGCGGATTCAGCGCCTCAAGGAGCTAGAAGCACTTGAGAATGCAAATGATCTTTTGCTTACAAAGAAAGAACTTCTCATGCTTCGTCGTGAGCGCGAGAAGCTTTTCAAGAACCTCAACGGTATTCGTCACATGACCAAGTTGCCTTCAGCAATCTGGGTTGTTGACACTAAGAAAGAGCACCTCGCAGTACAAGAAGCGAAGAAGCTCGGAATTCCTGTTATTGCAATTTTGGATACAAACTGTGATCCAGATGAAGTTGATTACAAGATTCCAGGTAACGATGATGCAATCCGCTCAATCGGCTTGCTTACTCGCGTTATCACTGACGCAATTGTTGCTGGACTTGCAGCACGCTCTGCAACTGTGAAAGAAGAAGCTAAGGCAGAAGTTGTGGCTGAGCCACTAGCTGATGTTGAAAAAGATCTTCTAGCGGCAGCCCCTGATGCACCAGTGGAGGCATAAGTGGCCTACACAGCAGAAGATGTAAAGAAGTTACGTGAAGCAACTGCAGCAGGAATGCTCGATTGCAAGAAAGCACTTGATGAAGCAGATGGCGATTACAACAAAGCAATCGAAATCATTCGCGTCAAGGGTCTCAAAGGCGTAACAAAGCGTGAAGGTCGTCTGACTTCAAATGGTGCAGTTGTAGCAAAGGTCGAATCAAACTTCGGCGTAATGCTTGAACTGAACTGCGAAACAGACTTCGTTGCAAAGGGTGATCGTTTCCAAGAGCTCGCAAATGAGTTATTGGCACACCTTGTTGCATCAAAGATCGATAATGTCGAGGCATTCCTTGCATCAACTATGGCTAACGGCAAAACTGTTCAGTCTGTTATTGATGAAGGAAATGCAATGCTTGGAGAGAAGATTGAAGTTCGTCGCCTTGCAGTAATTGTTGACTCACCAGTTGGCATCTACCTGCACAAGACAAGCCCAGATCTTCCACCACAAGTTGGCGTTCTTGTTCAACTTGCAAAAGATGCTGGTGATGTTGGTCGCGATATCGCGCAGCACATTGCAGCTTTTGCACCACAATTCGTCAATCGCGAAGATGTTCCTGCAGACCTCATTGAAAATGAACGTCGTATTGCAGAAGAGACTGCGCGCGAAGAAGGTAAGCCAGAAGCTTCACTTTCAAAAATCATCGAAGGTCGCGTCACTGGCTTCGTCAAGGAAGTTTCCTTGATCGAGCAGTCATTCGCTAAAGATGCAAAGAAGACTGTCAAGCAAATCCTCGATGAGGCTGGAACTGCCGTCAAGGCATTCCATCGCTTCCGCGTGGGTCAATAATTTCGACGAAGGTTCACAATAGACTTTCGATATCGAATAAGAACTAGAAGGTAAGGAGCACTCATGCCCGGTACAAGAGGTACGTATCGGAGAGTGCTCCTTAAACTTTCTGGAGAAGTTTTTGGCGGAGCTAAAGGCATCGGTGTTGATCCCGATGTTGTTCAAGATGTTGCTAGACAAATAAAAGATGTCGTAAAGAGTGGCGTTCAAATTGCCATAGTCGTCGGTGGCGGTAATTATTTCCGTGGCGCAGAACTACAACAGCGTGGCATGGATCGTGCGCGTGCGGACTACATGGGAATGCTCGGAACAGTGATGAACTGCCTTGCGCTACAAGATTTTCTGGAAAAAGAGGGCGTTGATACTCGCGTTCAAACAGCAATTACTATGGGACAAGTTGCTGAGCCATATATTCCACGCCGGGCAATTCGCCACCTTGAAAAAGGTCGCGTCGTAATTTTTGGCGCAGGAGCAGGAATGCCATTTTTTACAACAGATACCGTTGCCGCTCAGCGCGCACTTGAAATTGGTTCGGAAGCACTCTTGCTTGCAAAAAGTGGTGTTGATGGTGTTTACAGCGCCGATCCGAAAAAGGATCCAAAGGCGACTAAGTTCGACACAATTTCATACGATGAAGTTTTGAGTAAGTCTCTCGCAGTTGCCGATGCCGCTGCTTTTGCCTTGTGCCGCGAGAACAATCTGCCTATCGTGGTCTTTGACCTTATGAAAAATGGAAATATTGGCCGCGCTGTTCGTGGCGAGGCGATCGGAACCTTAGTCGCATAAGCGGCTTTGGTATTGAAGAGGAGTTGAAATGTCTGATGTAAATACCATCCTCAAGGATGCTGATTCAAAAATGAGCAAAGCAGTTGATGTTGCCAAAGATGATTTTGCATCCATTCGAACCGGTCGAGCAAACCCAGCGCTTTTCAACAAGATCATGGTTGATTACTACGGCACATACACAGCGCTATCTCAACTTGCTTCCATTCAAGTTCCTGAAGCACGCATGGCAGTAATTGCTCCATTTGATAAAGGCGCAATGGCTGCAATTGAAAAAGCGATTCGTGAATCTGATCTTGGTGTAAATCCAGGAAATGATGGCGTAGTTATCCGTATCAATTTTCCTCAACTCACCGAGGATCGCCGTAAGGAATTTATCAAAGTTGCTAAAGGTAAGAGCGAAGATTCCAAGGTCTCTATGCGCAATATTCGCCGTGCGGCAAAAGAGGCAATTGAGAAGTTGGAAAAAGATGGTCACATCGGCAAAGATGATTTGAGCCGCGGGGAAAAAGAGTTAGAAAAAATCACATCAGATCATGTGGCAAAAGTTGATGAATTACTCAAGCATAAGGAGGTTGAACTTCTCGAAATCTGAGAAGTTCCCACTTTTGTGTCTGATTTCAATTCGATAAACGAGGCAATAAACAAGCGTGCCGGGAGAAAACTCTTGCCATCAATTGGCGTCAGTTTTTCACTTCTAGCACTCATTTGGTTTGCCCTTGCTTATCAGCGTGAAATATTTGCAGTAGTTGTCGCCGTTGCTGTCATTCTTGGGGTCCGCGAAATTGTTCGCGCTTTTGGTAGCGCAAATATCACAATTTCATATCGCTCTCTCATTGTTGCAACTCTTGCACTCACATATGCCACATGGATTGGGGGAGTTGCAGGTTTAGCAATTGCAACTGCGATTGCATTCCCAATTCTTCTTATCTCTCTACTTCGCCACGGTCCTGAAGGTTTTGTATCTAGGGCAACAGCGACATCACTAACAATAATTTATCTACCGTTCTTGGCTGGCTTTCTGGTTTTATTAGCCCGTCCAAGTAATGGTTTAGAACAAGTTATGACTTTTGTAATCCTTGTTGGATGTAATGACACCTTTGGATATTTTGTTGGTGTACTTTTTGGAAAGCATCCTCTTGCACCAAAAATTAGTCCCAAGAAATCATGGGAGGGTCTCATTGGCTCAATAATCTTCACCGTCATTGGTGGAATTATTGGATTCCACTATGTGATGAAGATGGATTGGTGGATCGGGATTCCAGTCGGTTTGATAATTGTCTTTACAGCAACATGCGGTGATCTCATTGAAAGTGCAATGAAGCGCGATATGTCTCTCAAGGATATGGGCTCACTTCTTCCAGGCCATGGTGGGATGCTGGATCGCCTTGATTCAGTTCTGCTTTCATCACCTGCCATGTGGTTAGCACTAGAAATTGTGAAGCGCTATTTATGAGTGATGAACTCAAATTAGTCTTTGATGAACCGCCACAGCGCAAGAAAGTTCCCAAGCATTTAGCCGATTTTTCACCTGCGGAGCGCAAAGAATTTGCAACCTCATTTGATCTTCCTGGCTATCGCGCATCACAAGTTGCAACTCATTACTTTTCACATCTTTCTAATGATCCATCAACATGGAGTGATATTCCCGCAGAAATGCGCCAAAGTATTGCAGACCAGCTCACTCCAAAACTTATTGAGTTAGTTCGCTCGATTACATGCGATAACGGCATGACCCGCAAAGATCTATGGAAACTCCACGATGGTGTACTCGTCGAGAGTGTTTTGATGCGCTACACCGATCGAGTGACTGTATGTATTTCTTCTCAAGCCGGTTGCGGTATGAACTGTCCATTTTGTGCAACGGGTCAAGCAGGACTTACTCGAAATTTGAGCGCTGGCGAAATCACTGAGCAAATTGTTGCTGCTGCACGCGCTTGCGCCGATGGTGAATTACCAGGTGGGCCAACAAGACTTTCAAATATTGTTTTTATGGGTATGGGCGAACCACTTGCTAACTACAACGCTGTGATGCGCTCTGTTCGAAATATTACAGATCCAAATCCAGATGGATTAGGCATTAGCGCGCGTTCAGTAACAGTCTCTACTGTTGGCTTAGTCAATGGAATAGAAAAACTCACTGAAGAAGGCATATCTGTCACCCTTGCAGTTTCCTTACATACTCCCGACGATGAATTGCGTGACTCACTTGTTCCAATCAATTCACGATGGAAAGTAAAAGAAGTTCTCGCAGCTGCCGATGCATACGAGAAAAAAACTGGACGCCGTTATTCCATTGAATACGCCATGATTCGAGATATCAATGATCAGTCCTGGCGATCAGATCTCTTAGGCCGACTTTTGAAAAACCGTAATGCTCATGTGAATTTGATTCCACTCAATCCAACCCCTGGCTCTAAGTGGACTGCATCACGCCCTCAAGATGAAGCGGAATTTGTGCGAATCCTTGAAAGTTATGGGGTTCCCGTAACAGTTCGCGACACTAGGGGACGCGAGATTGATGGGGCTTGCGGTCAGTTAGCAGCGGCAGAAAAAACCCGCGAGGACTAGAGCCCAAGATTGGCTATTGGTAGGCTCACGCCATGGAAAAGTTAGCGAATTTTATCAATGGTAAGTCAGTAGATAGTGCTTCAGGTGAGACAACATCAATTATCAATCCATCGACTGGTCAAGCATATGCAAGCGCACCAAAATCAAATAGCGCAGATATAGATTCTGCATTCAAAGCAGCAAGTGATGCTTTTCCGGGTTGGCGCGATTCAACACCATCGCAACGCCAGCTTGCCCTCATAAGAATTGCAGATGCAATCGAGAGCAAACAAGGCGAACTTATTGAAATTGAATCACAAAATACAGGTAAGCCAGTTTCACTCGTCACATCAGAGGAAATTCCACCAATGGTGGATCAAATTCGCTTCTTCGCAGGTGCTGCGAGAAACCTTGAAGGAAAATCTGCTGCTGAATATATGCCGGGCATGACATCTTTTATTCGCCGCGAACCAATTGGGGTTATCGGTCAAGTAACACCGTGGAACTACCCAATGATGATGGCAGTGTGGAAATGGGCACCTGCAATTGCAGCAGGAAATACTGTTGTTCTCAAGCCAAGTGATACAACACCGATGTCAACTGTGTGGATGGCAAAAGTTATGTCAGAGTTTTTACCCAAGGGTGTATTCAATGTTGTTTGCGGAGAACGTGAAACAGGTCGCGCACTCGTTGAACATAAACGTCCAGAAATGGTTTCAATCACAGGTTCTGTTGGTGCCGGTATTCAAGTTGCACAATCTGCTGCAACTCAACTCAAGCGCGTTCATCTAGAACTCGGTGGCAAAGCACCTGTAGTTGTATTTGCTGATGCAGATTTAGCAGCAGCTGCAGAAACAATTGCAATTGCTGGATATTTCAATGCAGGACAAGATTGCACAGCAGCAACACGTGTGATTGTCGAAGCATCTGCCTATGACGAATTTGTCGCCCTTCTTACCGAGCAAGCAAAGGGAATAGCAATCGGTACTCCACACGAAGATGTCTTCTTGGGGCCAGTCAATAATGCAAACCAATTAGCTCGAGTCAGTGGCTTCTTTGACCGAATTCCATCACATGCACGTGTAACAACAGGTGGAAGCGCACTTGATCGCCCTGGTTATTTCTTCCCGGCAACAGTTGTTGCAGATCTCAAACAAGATGACGAGATGATTCAGAGCGAAATATTTGGACCTGTCATTACAGTTCAAAAATTTAGCGATGAGGCCGATGCGGTGAGCAAGGCAAACGGAGTCGACTACGGCTTGGCATCGAGTGTCTGGACCAAGGATCACGGCCGAGCAATGAGAATGGCAAAGGCCTTCGACTTTGGTTGCGTCTGGATCAACACACATATTCCCGTTGTGGCAGAGATGCCTCACGGGGGCTTCAAGCGTTCTGGCTACGGCAAGGACTTGTCAGCATATGGATTCGAGGATTACACCCGAATCAAGCATGTTATGACTAATCTTGGGGCGTAGTATCTGACCGTAATCACCAATTAACAATCTAGAAGGAGTAAATCAGTATGGCTACAGAAAATTCACTCTCACCAGAAGCGCGTTCAATTCTTGGATCGCGCATCTCTCGTCGTGCAGTTCTTGCAGGCGCAGGTGGACTAGGTGCTGCGGGATTACTAGCAGCGTGTGGATCAGGCGGAGATAGTGCATCTGCTGAAAGTACTGTCCGTTGGGGTAACTGGCCTTTGTATTTAGATTTTGATGAAGATACAAAGACGTATCCAACGTTAGTAAAATTCACTGAGCAAACTGGTATTGATGCAAAGTATTTTGAAGATTACAACGATAACGATGAATTCTTTGGAAAAGTTCAAGCGCAACTCAAGCTTGGCGAAGATATTGGTTATGACGTAGTAACACCAACTGACTGGATGGCTGCACGTTGGCTTCGACTCGGTTACACACAAAAATTTGATTTAGCTAATATTCCTAATGCAGGAAATATCCTCGATTCACTTGCCTCACCTTCATATGATCCACAACGTGAATCAACTCTTACATGGCAAGGCATTATGTCTGGCTTTGGTTGGAATACTGAGAAGAATCCAAAGGGAATCCGCACACTCGATGATCTCTTTGCTCCACAAAATAAGGGAAAGATTGTTGTGCTCTCAGAAATGCGCGACACAATCGGAATTATCTTGCTCGCACAAGGTGTCGATCCTGAAAGCGTGACAGAGGCTCAATACATGAATGCAGTTGATTTCATGGCCAAGAAGATTGCTGATGGTTGGATTCGTGGCGTCAAGGGCAACGAATATGCAGAAGATCTCACATCAGGGGATGCAACTGCAGTTATCGGTTGGTCTGGCGATATGTTTATTTTGGCTTCTGAAAATGAGGGCAAGTTTGACTTCGCAATTCCAGAATCAGGCGGAACTATCTCAGGTGATAACTTGCTCATCCCTTCAACTGCATCTGCTGAAGGTAAGGCAAATGGCGAGAAGATGATCAATTACTACTACGATCCAGTTGTTGCTGCTGAAGTTGCTGCATATGTAAATTACGTATGTCCAGTAAAGGGCGCTCAAGCCGAGATGGAGAAGATTGCTCCAGAGCTTGCATCAAGTGAGTACATATTCCCAACAGAGAAGACATCATCACGTCTGCATGTATTCCGCTCACTTACTCCAACTGAAGAAACAACTTGGGCTGAAGCCTTCCAAAAGGCACAAGGCAACTAGGTGTCCAACGACGCAATCTCTGCGCGAGGCGATCTTCGCCTCACCAGAATTACAAAGTCGTATGGAGATTTCACTGCTGTTGATGATTTAACGCTGACGATTCCTAAGGGTTCATTCTTTGCACTACTTGGACCCTCAGGATGCGGCAAGACAACAACGCTTCGAATGGTTGCAGGTCTTGAAGAACCCACAGTTGGAAGTATTCATTTAGGTGATACGGATATAACAACAACTCGTCCATATCAGCGTCCAATCAATACAGTTTTTCAGAACTACGCACTTTTTCCACACCTTTCCATCTTTGAAAATATCGCATTCGGCCTGCGCCGCCGCGGTATTAAAGATGTGAAGGAGCAAGTAGATAAGGTTCTCAACCTTGTTGAGTTGCCGCATTTGGCAGAGCGTAAGCCGACTCAACTCTCTGGTGGTCAGCAACAGCGCATTGCACTTGCACGCGCAATCGTAAATCGCCCAGCGCTTTTACTCCTTGATGAACCACTAGGCGCGCTCGATCTCAAACTGCGTCGCCAAATGCAGATTGAACTTAAGTGGATTCAGCGCGAAGTTGGTCTTACTTTCGTTCACGTAACACACGATCAAGAAGAGGCTATGACTATGGCCGACACAATCGCTGTTATGAATGAAGGACGCATTGAGCAGATGGGCTCTCCAGCTGATCTATATGACGATCCTGAGACTGCTTTCGTTGCAAACTTCCTTGGTCAATCTAATTTGATCAAAGCAAGAATCGAAGGCACTGATGGAGATAATCTAGTTATAGACATTTTTGGACAGAAGATTTCAATGCCTAAAAAGCGCAGCCATGCAGTTGATAACTCAATGTATGCAGGTATTCGCCCAGAAAAATTCCGTATCTCACTCGTTGGCACACCAACTCGAGGAAATACTTTGACTGGTGGACATATCGAAGATGTTTCCTACATTGGCGTAAGTACACAATATGTAGTTGCGATGCCATGGGGACAAGAACTTATGGTTTTTGAACAAAATGATGATGGAGTTGCTCCATTTGATAAGGGCGACGAAGTTGTAATTTCGTGGGAACCAACTTTCACATTTGGTCTACGTGGTGATGAAGATATCGAAGCAGGTACTGAGGTAAATCCAGAGGAACCAGCAGAGGAATGAAAATAGGTAAGGCTCGGGTTCCATACCTACTGCTTCTTCCTGGTTTTGCATTCCTATTTACTTTCTTTATTCTTCCAATTATCAACCTTGCACAAACCTCCACTCAAACACCTGTTGCTGGTGGAGACACCGGGGAATATAAACAAAGCTTTGCATTTAGTAATTACATCAATGCATTTGTAGATAATAGAGAGCAATTTGGCCGCTCATTTCTATACGCAACATTGGCAACAATTTTTGCACTAGCTATTGCCTATCCATTGGCATATGCAATTGCATTCAAATCTGGCAAGTTCAAGAATATTCTCCTTGTACTTGTGGTGGCACCATTTTTCACATCGTTCTTACTTCGCACCGTTGCATGGAAGCAGATATTGGGTGAAGAAGGTTTTGTAGTTCCGACTCTGCGCTCATTACATATTATTAGTGAGCAAACAACCCTCACTTCTACTGCTTTTGCAGTAGTTGCAGGTATGACATATAACTTCTTGCCATTTATGACTCTGCCGCTCTATGCCTCACTTGAACGAATTGATCCGCGCACAATTGAGGCAGCAGGTGATCTTTATGCAAATGGACTCACAACTTTTCGTCGAGTAACTGTGCCTCTTTCGATGCCTGGCGTAGTTGCTGGAACCTTACTCACCTTCATTCCTGCGGCAGGTGATTATGTCAATGCTGCAATTCTGGGAAGTCCAAATACGAAGATGATTGGTAACGTCATCGAGTCGCGTTACTTCAAAATTGTTGATTATCCAACCGCCGCCGCACTCTCATTTACCCTCATGGCTGCAATCTTGATTCTTGTTACTTTGTATATCCGAAAAGCTGGAACGGAGGAGTTGGTATGAGTCAAAAAATCAAAGATGCGACCATTCCATCAATTCCAACCAAAGCTCGAGTTTCTCGATGGTTCGGACGCAACATGTTGCGCATCTACATGCTCTTTGGTTTTACTTATCTTTTCATTCCCGTTGCATACACTTTCGTATTCTCATTCAATGATTCTGGAAAGAGTAATCTGATTTGGAAGGGATTTACCCTCAGTAATTGGCAAAATCCCTGCGGCGCTCCAGAAGTTTGTAACGCACTTGGAAACTCAATAAAAATTGGCTTCTTAGCAACTCTCTTCGCAACAATCCTTGGCACCATGATTGCTTTTGCAATTGGTCGCTATAAATTCAAGGGGCGCTCAAGTTCAAATCTGCTCATATTTTTACCAATGGCAACTCCTGAAATTGTCTTAGGAGCATCTCTTCTCTCACTATTTCTTGTATTCAAGATCAATCCTGGCTTCTGGCCAACAGTATTTGCCCACGTTACTTTCTGTATCTCATTTGTGGTTGTCACCGTGAAGGCACGTATTGCTAGTTTGGATCCGCGATTAGAACAAGCTGCGATGGATTTATATGCAAATGAATTTGAAACTTTTCGCCGTGTAACACTTCCATTAGTTGCACCTGGTATTGCAGGGGCTGCACTACTTGCTTTTAGCCTTTCATTTGATGATTTTATTATCACGAACTTCAATTCAGGTACCCTCATAACTTTTCCTAAATTTGTCTATATTTCAGCGGCCCGAGGTATTCCTGCGCAGGCAAATGTGATCGGTTCTGCAATGTTTTTCCTCGCGTTAGCCATCGTTATTGCGAGTCAACTCGTCAATCGCAAGAAAGCGCGCTAATATTTAGCCCTGCCATAACGAAGAACAAGTTGGAATAGATCGACTTGCGTTATGGGGTAGGACTCCGGAGGACCCGGGCCAACTACGAGTAGATGTGAAGGGGTGATTCCGGTCAAGGCCGGATAGCGCGATGGCCACCATCGACCCTTACGTACTCAAACATCTTTCACATATGCAGCCACAGCTTTATTGGCTCGATGAAGATCCTTTAGAGCCACAACCAAATCCAACATTGATTGGTGATGTCACAACGGATCTCTGCATTGTCGGTGCTGGTTACACAGGATTGTGGACCGCCCTTCTTGCAAAAGAGCAGAATCCAGATCGCGAAGTTGTTGTTGTAGAACAGCGCGAAACTGGCGCAGGTGCATCAGGTCGAAATGGCGGATTTTGCAGCTCGTCTCTCACTCATGGATTTACTAATGGATATTCACGCTTCAAAGATGAGATGCAAATAATTGAGCGCTTAGGTCGCGAAAACATGGATGGCATCGAAGAAACAATTGCGCGCTATGCAATTGATTGCGGTTGGGAACGTACGGGTGAATTGCGTGTAGCAGTTGAAGAATGGCATACAAAAGATTTCGCAGAAGAGGCAGCGCTACGAAATTCATATGGGGATCATGTTGAAGTTTTGTCTAAGGAAGAAGTTTTCAAACGAGTGAAGTCACCGCTCTATAAAGGTGCGCTTTGGGATCCAGATGGAACAGCACTCGTTGATCCAGCACGCTTGGTGTGGGGATTAGAGCGGGCGTGTTTGAAACTTGGAGTTCGCATATTTGAAAATTCAAAAGTTGAATGGTTAGAGCGCACGAACAATGGAATGATTGTGCACTCACCTTATGGAAGCGTCTATGCACAAAAGGTCGCACTTGCGACAAATATATTTACTCCACTAGTGCGCAGAGCAAAGAAATATGTTGTTCCTGTTTATGATTTCCAATTGGTTACCGAACCTCTGACTGCTGAGCAAATGGAATCAATAGGTTGGTCAGGTCGCGAAGGATTATCTGAGGCAGGTAATCAATTCCACTATTACCGAATGACTAAAGATAATGAAATTCTGTGGGGTGGTTATGATGCAATTTATAATTTCCGCGGAAAAGTGCGCCAGGAATATGAAAGCGATGCGGAAACATATGCGCATTTAGCTGCCGATTTTCTAGATACTTTCCCTCAACTCAAAGGAATAAAGTTCACGCACGGTTGGGGTGGGGCAATTGATACCTGTTCTCGCTTCTCGCCATTTTGGGGCAAGGCATACCGTGGCCGCGTTGCATATGTGCTTGGCTTTACAGGCCTTGGTGTTGGTGCAACTCGATTTGGCGCGCAAGTAATGCTCGATCTTTTAGATGGTAACGATAATGAACGTACTCGTTTGGCAATGGTGAGAAAAAAGCCAATGCCATTCCCACCTGAGCCTTTTAGATTTATCTTTATTCGTTTGACCCAGTGGTCAATCAATCGCGCTGATGAAAATAATGGAAAACGTAATCTCTGGCTCAAACTCCTAGATTTCCTAGGCTTAGGTTTCGATTCCTAATTCTTTACCCGTATCCTTAGCAACATGACTAATCACGGCAATATGTATGGACCAAGTTTCACCTTTCTTGGTATCCCCGCCTGCGATCTTGATGATGCCGCAACATATGCCGATGCAGATGTAATTATCCTTGGTGCTCCCATTGATAGCGGAACATCTCATAGATCTGGTGCGAAGTTTGGCCCACAAGCAATTCGCGGTGGTGATTATCTGCCGCACGATGGCGAACGCCCACATTTAGCATTGCGTACAGATGGATTGAAAGATTTAAAAGTTGTCGATGCGGGAGATTTATTGATGCCAGGAGGAGATTTAGTGGCATCTCTTGAAGTACTCGCGCAAGCTACAGAAAAGATTTCTCGTGCAGGAAAGATTCCGGTCATTCTTGGTGGAGATCATTCGATTGCATCTGCAGATGTCGCAGGAATTGCTCGCCATCGAGGACTCGGCAAAATTTCAATGGTGCACTTTGATGCACATGCCGATACTGGTGAAGATCAGTGGGGCGCACTCGTTGGCCATGGCACTCCAATGCGTCGATTGATTGATGGCGGATTCGTTCGAGGAGATCGCTTCTTGCAACTTGGTCTTCGCGGATATTGGCCAGATAACACAACTCTTGAATGGATGCGCGACCAAGGAATGCGTTCATATGAGATGACAGAGATTCATAATCGCGGGCTCAATAAAGTTTTGGATGAATCGTTTGCAACACTGACAAATGGATGTGATGGTGTATTCCTCTCTGTCGATATCGATGTTGTTGACCCAGGAATGGCTCCGGGAACTGGCACACCAGAACCTGGTGGAATGACGAGCCGTGAATTACTCGAAGCAGTACGCAGAATCTGTCTTGAATTACCAATTGTCGGAATCGATATTGTTGAAGTCGCACCAGCATTTGATACTGCTGATATCACTGCAATTCTTGCAAACCGAGTTGTTCTAGAAGCACTCAGTGCTATTGCAAAACGAAGATCAGGTACGC
This sequence comes from uncultured Actinomycetes bacterium, assembly GCA_903934975.1. Taxonomy (GTDB): domain Bacteria; phylum Actinomycetota; class Actinomycetes; order Nanopelagicales; family Nanopelagicaceae; genus Planktophila. Next base: position 14,566 of record CAIZPZ010000087.1, read on the forward strand.
CATATAACCCGACTCAGAATCTTCTTGATAGATAAATTCATATGCGTGAGATTGTAATTCTTGGCTCGACTGGCTCTATTGGTGTTCAGACCCTTGAAATAGTTGAAGCAAACCCAACTCTATTTCGTGTCATTGCACTGACAAGTACAGGAAAGAATCCTTCGGTAATTATTGAGCAAGCAAAGAAGCATAAAGTTTCAGTAATCGGAGTGACTACCAATGCTGATGTAATTCGCGACGCACTCCCTAATGTCACTGTTATTGATGGCCCAGAAGCATCAACAGAGATAGCGGCAATTACATGCGATGTTGTACTCAACGCAATAACTGGATCTATTGGGCTTGGACCAACTTTGTCAGCACTAAAAGCAGGTAATCGAGTTGCACTGGCTAACAAGGAATCACTTGTTGCAGGCGGTGATTTAGTTATGAAATTAGCTAAGCCAGATCAACTTATTCCAGTTGATTCTGAGCACTCTGCTATTTGGCAATCGATGATGGCTGGAAAGAAAGATGAGGTCTCACGACTAGTACTCACAGCAAGTGGCGGACCATTTCGTGAACGCGCAGATTTAAGTTCGGTAACGGTAGAAGATGCTCTTGCTCATCCAACGTGGTCAATGGGTCCAGTTGTAACGATAAATTCAGCAACTCTTGTAAATAAGGGATTAGAAATAATTGAAGCACATTATCTTTTTGGCCTGCCATATTCACGAATAGATGCAGTTATTCATCCGCAATCAGTTATTCACTCAATGGTTGAATACATTGATGGATCAACAATTGCTCAAGCGAGTCCACCTAATATGAAGGGCCCGATTGCATATGCCATCAATTGGCCAGATAGAGTCGCAAAGGCAACTGCGTCTATTGATTGGAGCACAACGCATCTCTGGAATTTTTCTCCCATTGATGTAGCACGTTTTCCTGCGATTTCACTGGCACGTAGTTGTGGGGATGCTGGGGGATCAATGCCTGCAGTATTCAATGCCGCAAATGAAAGTTTTGTTGCAGCTTTTCTTGCACGAAAAATTGCATTCACCTCTATTATCCAAGGTGTGGAAAAGGTTGTGCAGAAGCTTGCTGGAGAAAGTCAGAGTCTTCGAGATATCAACGATGTCAGTGCTATCGAGAAGAATGCTCGAGTAATGGCTGATTCGATAATCAAAGAAATGGTTGTGTAATGCAGATATTGGGAATACTCGCTTTCGTCTTTGCGCTGCTCTTTTCAGTCATGATTCATGAATTTGGTCATTACCTAACAGCTAAACGCTATGGAATGAAAGTAAGTGAATTCTTCTTAGGGTTCGGTACTCGTATCTGGTCAACACAGCGTGGCGAAACCGAATTTGGATTGAAAGCAATTCCAGCAGGTGGTTATTGCAAAATTGAGGGAATGATTCCAACAGATGTCATGCCCGTTGGCGAAGAAGATCGCGCTTTCTACCGCGCATCATCTGGTCGCAAACTTATAGTTCTAGGAGCCGGTTCATTTCTTCACTTTGTATTGGGCTACATATTAATTTTCATTCTTTTTGCAGGTGTGGGTGTCAATCAACTTCTTCCAACGATTAGTCAGGTATCACCAAACTCTGGTGCAGCAGCGGCAGGCTTGCAGGTCGGAGATGAAGTTCTATCCATCAATGGCGTCAAGGTCAAAGATTGGTATAACGATGTCAAGGTAATCCGAAATTCTGGAGGCAAGACGCTCTCACTCGAGATCAAACGCGGCGTTGAGACACTCGCAATTGTTGCAACACCTACTCTCGAAGATGTAGATGGAAAACCGCGTTGGATTCTTGGAATCATCAACGAGATAGGCCTCAAACGAACCAATCCAATAACTGCCTTCAAAAGTTCTGCAATCGTAACTCGAGATTTTATTGTTCAAAGTGTGAAATCACTCGGGCAATTACCTTCTAAAATTCCAGCGTTATGGGGCCAAAGTGTTGGCAATGAAGAACGCGATGCAAATGGCTTAGTGGGAGTTGTTGGTGTTGCACGCGCTTCTGGTCAAGCAGTTGGAAGTGAGAAGCTCTCACCTGCAGAGCGTTTTGCTACATTCATTCTGATTATTGCAAGTCTCAATATCTTTGTTGGAATTTTCAATCTCTTGCCATTGCTTCCACTCGATGGTGGCCATATGGCGGTGGCAATTGCTGATGAGATTCGTGCATTCTTCGCTCGTCTTCGAGGTCGCCCAAGACCGGCAGGAATAGATGTAACTATTCTCACCCCAGTAACGATGGTTGTCTTCGTGCTACTTGCAGCGCTGACTCTGCTTCTACTCTTTGCCGATATTGTCAATCCAGTTATTCTCAATCTTTAGCGCGAACCCAATCTATAAGGCAGAATAGAGCCATGGTTGATCTTGGAATTCCTAGCGCACCACCAGCAACCCTTGCTCCTCGCCGAAAGACGAAGCAACTCAATGTTGGAGGAGTTGGCGTAGGCAGTGATTCACCAGTCAGCGTTCAATCTATGTGCACAACACTGACAGCTGATGTCAATGCAACTCTGCAACAAATTGCTGAACTAACTGCATCAGGTTGCCAGATCGTGCGTGTAGCAGTGCCAAGTCAAGATGATGCAGATGCACTAGCTCAAATTGCAAAGAAGTCACAGATTCCAGTTATCGCCGATATTCATTTCCAGCCAAAGTATATTTTTGCTGCTATCGATGCAGGGTGCGCAGCGGTGCGCGTAAATCCAGGAAATATCAAACAATTTGATGACAAAGTAAAAGAGGTTGCAAAGGCAGCAGGAGATGCGGGAATTCCAATTCGCATTGGCGTCAATGCAGGTTCATTAGATCCACGACTCCTTGCAAAATATGGAAAAGCAACACCGGAAGCACTTGCAGAATCTGCTCTTTGGGAAGCATCTCTCTTTGAAGAACATGGCTTTAGTGATATCAAAATTTCAGTAAAGCATCATGATCCTGTCACTATGGTCAAGGCGTATCGCCTACTTGCTGCGCAGTGTGATTATCCATTGCACTTGGGTGTAACAGAGGCTGGACCAATTTTCCAAGGCACAATCAAATCTGCAACAGCATTTGCAATTCTTCTTGCAGAAGGAATTGG
>CAIZPZ010000088.1:0-1748 GCA_903934975.1 uncultured Actinomycetes bacterium
GGATGTTGATGTTTTACGTCGTAACACCAACGAGAATCCCGTCTACTACGTGCAGTATGCGCATGCGCGTATTGCAGCGGTACTGCGTAGTGCGCAAGAACTTAAAATCGGCGCAGAGCTCGACACTTTCGATCCAACGCAATTAATACACAATCGCGAAAACGAGTTACTAGGTGCCCTTGCCGAATATCCCCGCGTTGTTGCAAGCGCTGCTGAATTTCGCGAACCACACCGCGTTGCTCGCTACCTGGAAGAGCTAGCTGGCGTTTATCACGGCTTCTATGCCGATTGCCGCGTTCTGCCAATGGGTGATGAAGCTCCGAGTGCAGTTCACTCGGCCCGCGCTGCACTGTGCGCTGCAACAATGCAGGTCTTGGCAAATGGTCTTGATCTCTTAGGCGTCAGCGCACCGGAGAGGATGTAACTATGTGGTCGAAGAACATCTCATTTGAATCTGGAGTACTTCATCTGTCAGGAATTCCTGCAGCAAAGTTGGCGCAAGAATTTGGTACCCCTGCTTTCTTTTTGGATGAAAATGCATTTAAGTCGCGTGCACTTGCTTGGAATAATGGTCTCCGTGATGAGTTTGGCGACCACGCCGGGACAATCTTCTATGCAGCTAAATCATTTATCAGCACTGCAGTTGCCCAATGGATTGAAGAAATTGGAATCGGAATTGATGTGTGCACAGGTGGCGAACTAGCCGTCGCCCTCGCTGGTGGCATCAACCCCGCACGTATTGAAGTGCATGGAAACAATAAGTCGGTAGCTGAGATTGATCGTGCTGTCGTTGCAGGCGTCAAAACTATTGTGATGGATTCACTCTTTGAAATCGAAAGAGTTGCCACAGCTGCCAAGAAACATGGAAAGCGCCAAGCGGTCATGCTCAGGCTTACCCCGGGAATTGAGGCTCACACACACGAGAAGATTTCTACCGCACATGAAGATGTGAAGTTTGGTTTCTCGATTGCTTCTGGGGCTGCCTGGCAAGCTGTGCTGAAAGTGCAAGAACATCCTGAGCTTGAACTGCGCGGCGTGCACTGCCATATCGGTTCTCAAATATTTGGTTCAGATGCGCACGAGATTGCCACCGATCGCCTCATGGAATTTATGGGTAGGTATCGTGATGAGTACAAGGTTGAACTTCCAGAGCTTGATCTTGGTGGGGGATTTGGCATTGCCTATGTCAGCGGTGATGTAACAGTTGAACCGAGCGATGTTCTGCCTGCGATTCGCAAAGCAGTCGATGCTGCCTGCAAGAAGTACTCTCTGCAGATTCCGTTGATTTCATTAGAGCCGGGTCGAAACATTGTTGGGCCGACCATGTTCACTCTCTATGAAGTTGGAACCGTAAAAGATGTAGTGGTCAGCGCAGGCACCGATCGTAAATATGTTTCAGTTGATTGAGGCATGAGTGACAATGCTCGTACTGCACTTTACGACGCCGAATACACAGCAGTAATTGCACAACGTGTCAGTAGCGCACCGCTGACTCTTTCTCGCCTCGTTGGAAAACATTGCGAGACGGGTGACATCATTATCAATGAAATCCAACTACCTGCAGATATTGCCCCTGGAGATTTGATTGCAACACCCGCCACTGGCGCATATGGCCGCAGCATGGCAAGTAATTACAACCACGTGCCTAGACCACCAGTTGTTGCAGTAAAAGATGGAAAAGCCCGCGTAATTGTGCGTCGAGAGAATGAGGAAGATTTACTCGCCCTTGATGTGAAAGAATAGGTTTA
>CAIZPZ010000089.1:0-3741 GCA_903934975.1 uncultured Actinomycetes bacterium
AGCCGACTATTCCGACCCGTGAATCAGCAAGGGCAGTATTGCGGGTATGGACCCACTTACCTTTTTCCTTATTGGAAGCAAAGGCTGCAAATCCACGACGTGCGGCAATTGTCAGTCCCACTGCAAGTTCAGCGGTAGAAGCATCATGAACACCGGAGGCATTACACAGAGTTACACCTTCTGGGAGAACTTGTAATACATCATCAAATCCCGCATTAGGTGATTGCACTACCTGCAAATTCTTCATCAATGGGATCTGTTCGATTGCTACTTTGCCGCCCATATACAAAGGGACATAAAAAGTAATTTCTTCTAGTTGCTCTGGTGTTGGGTGGACTCCATTTGTAGGTAGATGTTCCAAGCCAGTAGGAATAACTAAATCACTCCACTGCGTCCAGATCATCGCTTCACCATCTCTGTATCGTAATGCACACTTGAATAATTAGATTGAAAAGAGAGCGGCTAATTTCGCTCCAGCTTTCTTCAAGTAAATATCAGGGTGAGAAATTGCTTCTTCGCTACTGGCTAACTCACTAAGAGTCACACCATTTGAACCATCAGGAAACTCAACTTTTCTGGCGCCAACACAATAAGCAATATCGACTGAATTCAACTGTGCTAATTGACGAATATATCCAACGCCTTTTCCAACAAAACTTTGTTCATCTAATCGACCTTCACCAGTTATAACTAAATCCGCACCAGCGATTGCATCGCGCAATGAAACGATTCTCGCTATCGCCTCTGCCCCACTTTCAAATGTAGCGCCCCACAATGCTCGAAGACCAAAAGATGTACCACCTGCTGCCCCACTGCCGGCGCTATCTGCGCGACCAACAACTGAAAGAAGATGAGATAAACCTTTTTCAAGTTCAGTTATTTGCTGTGGTGTTGCACCCTTTTGTGGCGCATACGTTGCTGCTGCGCCATGTGCACCAAGGAGTGGAGACTGAACATCGACGAATGCAACAATGCCTTGAACCGGAGGCTTTATTGCATTCGATGAATCAATAGATGCAAGACGTAAAAGTTCTCCCCCGCCTTTGCCAATCTCATTTCCATCTTTATCTAGGAATCGATACCCCAGCGCCATAAGAGCACCGACTCCGCCATCAGTACTTGCAGATCCACCAAGGGCTACAAATATTTTGCTAACACGAGAATCTTGCGCAGCGTCTGCAAGCAGAATTCCCAATTCATAGGTGTGTGCATTCATGGGATCAAGACTGGCAAGTAAGGTAATGCCACTCACCTGTGCAAGTTCTACAACTGCAACACCTTCAGGCAAATAAAGCCAATATCCGTTACCAGCTTGTACGCGAATTGAATCAGGACGCGATTTTTCTATTGCTTCCAAACTTCCTTCGCCGCCATCGGCAAAAGGAATTTCGATAACTTCATCCGATGAGCGAATCGATAACCATCCTTGTGCAATTGCATGTGCGGCATCGCTACTCGATATCGAACCCTTGAATGAGTCAGGTGCGATAACGATGCGGGCCATGGTTCTATCTTTGCACAAGAAAAAACCCGCTAATCCCAGTGACTAGCGGGTTTTTCTAATTACTTTTTAGCTGCAACCAGATGTGTTTCCACAACCTTCGCATACATAACAAGCACCTGACATACGCATCTTTACTCCGCATGTCATACAGAGAGGGGCATCTGATGTGATTCCTGAAATCGCTTCAAGAAGTTCAGTAGATGATCCGTACTCTTGCTTTGGTGCTGTTTCAATCTTTACTTCAACTGGCTTGCTAACAACAGCAGGGGCTGCTGATTGTGCAATAGTTTCAGTAGCTGCAGTGATATCAGGTGTGTATTCACCAGTTTCGAGTGCACGTGTGCGCTCTGCTGATGTGTACAAGCCCATTGCACTGCGTGATTCAAATGGCAAGTAATCAAGTGCTAGGCGACGGAAGATGTAATCCATCATCGACTGTGCCATACGAATATCTGCATCATCTGTCATGCCTGCTGGCTCAAAGCGCAAGTTTGTGAATTTCTCAACAAATGTTTCTAGTGGAACACCGTATTGAAGACCAATTGATACCGCGATTGAGAATGCATCCATCACACCGGCAAGAGTTGATCCTTGCTTACCGAGTTTGAGGAATACCTCACCGAGTGCGCCATCAGCATAAGCACCTGATGTCATGTAACCCTCAGCGCCGCCAACAGCAAATGATGTTGTTGTTGATGGACGTGACTTTGGAAGACGCTTGCGAACTGCAGCAGCTGGGTGTGCTGCTTCTACTGCAACATCCTTAGCCTTTGCTTTTCCGTCAGAGAGTGGTTGTCCAACTTTGCAATTGTCGCGATAGACAGCGAGTGCCTTGACGCCCATCTTCCATGCTTGGAAGTAAACATCTTCAACCTCTTCAACTGTTGCATCTTCTGGAAGGTTCACAGTCTTTGAGATTGCACCTGATAGGAATGGTTGGCAAGCAGCCATCATTCGAACGTGGCCCATTGGTGCAATAGAGCGTGCACCGAGTGCGCAATCGAAAACTTCGTAATGCTCTAGCTTGAGTCCTGGTGCATCAATGACATGGCCATTAGCCGCAATGAACTCAACAATTGCTTCGATTGTCTCTTCTGCATAACCAAGTTTGCGAAGTGCTGCAGGAACTGTCTGGTTCACGATCTGCATTGAACCGCCGCCAACAAGCTTCTTGAACTTCACTAGTGAGAAGTCAGGCTCGATACCTGTTGTATCGCAATCCATCATCAAGCCAATTGTTCCAGTTGGAGCAAGAACAGAAATTTGCGCGTTGCGCCATCCATTCTTATCTCCTGTTGAAAGACATGAATCCCAAGCCTTATTAGCTTCTGCCCAGACATCGCGATCAAGTGTTGTCTCTGATTTTGCAGATGATGATGCAGCTGCATGCTTGCGCATAACGCGAGCATGTGGCTTAGCATTTTGTGCAAAGCCTGCATATGGACCGACAATTCCAGCAAGTTCTGCTGAACGCTTGTAAGTAACACCTGTCATCAATGATGTGATTGCACCAGCTAGTGCGCGACCACCTTCTGAATCGTATGCAAGACCTGAAGCCATAAGAAGTGCTCCGAGGTTTGCATAACCGATACCAAGTTGGCGATAAGCCTTTGTTGTATCGCCAATTGCCTCAGTTGGGAAATCTGCGAAACAGATTGAGATATCCATTGAAGTGATGATGAGTTCGCAAGCCTTAGCGAATGTCTTTGCATCAAATGAACCATCTGCCTTGAGGAACTTCATCAAGTTCAGAGATGCCAAGTTACATGATGAGTTATCAAGTGACATGTACTCAGAGCAAGGGTTAGACGCATTGATGCGACCTGTCTCTGGGTTTGTGTGCCAATCATTGATTGTGTCGTCATATTGAATTCCAGGATCTGCGCATGCCCATGCAGCTTGTGCCATCTTGGTAAAGAGTGTGCGTGCATCAACTTGTTCAATTACTTCACCAGTTGAGCGAGCAGTAAGACCGAATGATTCGCCCTTTTCTACAGCGCGCATAAATTCATCTGATACGCGAACTGAGTTATTAGCGTTCTGATATTGCACAGAAATAATGTCTTTTCCACCAAGATCCATATCGAATCCAGCATCGCGAAGAGCGCGAATCTTGTTCTCTTCGTTGACCTTTGTCTCGATAAATTCTTCAATATCTGGGTGGGCAACATCTAGAACAACCATCTTCGCTGCGCGACGTGTAGCGCCACCTGATTTGATTGTTCCAGCAGATGCAT
>CAIZPZ010000090.1:0-22089 GCA_903934975.1 uncultured Actinomycetes bacterium
CTGATGCTTCACGTTCTGCCTTTGCAGATGCTTCAAGAGCGGCAGCGCGCGCTCCAACTGAATCAACACGCTCTTCAATTGTGCGAACAGCAAGGCGTGCTTCGACTTCTACAGTTCGAGCTTGCGAAACCATGTTGCGTAAATCTTCGGTATGAGTGTGATCCGGTTCGCTGACTTCACCACGTTGCTCTAATTGTTTTTGCGCGATTGCTAAATCTTCTTCATCGCGTGACTTTGCAGCAGATGCCTCTGTAATCGATGCTTGAAGTCTTTCAACTTCAGCCATTGCAGATTTCATATGTTGGCCAGAGACCGCAAGTTGCTCAGTAAGGGCAGCGATACGTGCATCAGATTCGTTGAGCTTTGATAGCGCAATATCGAATGCGCTCTGCTTATCGCCGACTTCTGTTGTCACAGTTGAGATTTCGAATCGGAGTCGATCGCAATTATGAACGAGTGTCTCTAACTTCTTTCCAAGATCTTCAATCAAAGCCTTGATTTCAATCAGTGATGCTGAAGATTTTGATCCACCACGTGCACGAGAAGCAGAGAGAATATCTCCATCTTTTGTTACAACAGTAAGAGCCGGATGTGAGCGCAAAATATCTGCCGCCTCGTTAGCACTTTCTGCAACCACAATATGACTAAGGAGTGATGCTAAGAGATCGCCAATTCGGCCGGAACGAATGTGAGCACTTACTGGAGTTAGTGAAGATGGAATCGAAATATTGGATGGGGTATGTCCTGGTTGAAAGACCAATACATCTGCTTGACCAAGGTTCTCGCTGCGCAAAGTACGAAGCGCGGTTACGGCAGCGCCGAGATCTTGCACAACAACAGCATCTGCTAATTGACCAAGGGCGGCCGCAGCTGCGCTCTCCCAACCAGAATCAATTTCGATCAGGGATGCGATGCTTCCGATAATTTGAACACCGCGTCCATCGCGAATCAGCGCTGATGCACCATCGCGATTAGCTGTTGTAAGTTGAAGTGCTTCTAGTTTTGATTCCACAGAATTTCGCTCACGATCAGCGCCACGTTCTGCCTCAACCAAGTCAGCAAGCTTTTTCTTTGAAAATTCGAGTGCATTCTTTGCGCCTTCAAATTGTGAGTCAAGGCCGATTTCACCTGAATCTGCACTTGCAATCTCTAGTTCAAATGTTGAATATTCACGACGTGCATTTTCAACTCGCTCTTGTGCATCGTCGCGTGCTTTTGTAAGGCGAGCAATTTCTTCAGCAATAGCTTCAAGACGAGCCGCCAATGATTTGATATGGCCCTCTTGGCGCGCTGTTCCTTCGCGAGCATCGGCAATGGCGCGCATTGCAGCAGCGATTGTATCTTCATCGATTTTGAGTTCAGCCTCTGCAGTAGCAAGATCTTGCGTCGCTTTCTGCAATCCATTTTGCGCATCAAGAACACTTTGTCGCAAAGCATTTTCCTCATTGCGCAAAGCCTTAGCTTCACTATCCATTACTTGCGGATCGCGTCCTGCGCTACGTGCTTCTTCAGCCTCTTCGGCTAAGAATCGTGAACGCTCTTGCGCCAGGCTCTGAGTTCCACGGAATTTTTCACGCAGTGAGTTCAGATTGTAGAAATTCTCTTGTGCTGCAACTAGAAGAGGACCTTCATGTGCACTTTGCGCATCGAGTGCTTCTTCACGGGCGCGTACCGATTCGAGTTCGCCATCAACGATTGCCCGACGCTCGCGCAGCGCAGTCTCATCAGCAACTTCGGCATCGAGTGTTCTAGAAAGTGATATGTAATCATCTGCAAGTAAGCGAAGTTTTGCATCACGTAAGTCTGCTTGAATTGTCGCAGCCTTCTTAGCAACTTCTGCTTGCTTACCCAGTGGGCGAAGTTGGCGACGAAGTTCAACAGTTAGATCTTGAACACGCGCTAAATTTGTCTGCATTGAGTCGAGTTTGCGAAGTGCTTTCTCTTTGCGCTTGCGGTGTTTGAGTACGCCTGCAGCCTCTTCAATAAATCCACGACGCTCTTCAGGAGTAGCCATTAAAATTGCATCGAGTTGACCTTGGCCAACGATGACGTGCATTTCGCGACCGATACCTGAATCGCTGAGTAGTTCTTGAATATCTAGAAGACGGGATGCTTCACCATTGATCTGATATTCACTTTGCCCATTGCGGAAAAGAATTCGAGAAATTGTTACTTCGGTGTAATCAATGGGAAGTGATCCATCAGTGTTATCAATTGTTACCGATACTTCTGCGCGACCCAGTGGTGCGCGACCTGAAGTTCCAGCGAAAATTACATCTTCCATCTTTCCGCCGCGAAGAGATTTTGCGCCTTGCTCACCCATAACCCATGTGAGTGCGTCTACAACGTTGCTCTTACCTGAACCGTTAGGACCGACGACGCAGGTGATACCTGGTTCGAGGCGCAGGGTTGTGGCAGAGGCAAAGGACTTAAAGCCCTTGAGCGTCATACTCTTCAAATACACGCGGTAAACCTATCGCTTTACGCGTGTACTTTTGTTATTCAACGCGAGCGCCTTAACCCTCGAGTTCTACTTCACTCTCTGCTTTCAAACGTTCGTATGCAGTGCGCGCTGCAACTTGTTCTGCTTCACGCTTACTTTTTCCTACGCCTTCGCTGAGTGATACACCTGTAAGCATTGCCACAGCAGTGAAATTCTTATCGTGATCTGGGCCCTCTTCGCTAACAATATATTCAGGAACTCCGCGACCAAGTGATGCAGCTAATTCTTGTAGTGCTGTCTTGCCATCGAGTCCTGCGCCTCGAGCAAGTGCGCTCTCCATTGTCGAACGAATCAGGAGTCGAACTACTTGTGTGCACTTTTCGAATCCAGAGTGCAAATAAATAGCGCCAATAAGTGCTTCTAGAGCATCGGCTAATAATGAATTCTTATCGCGACCACCAGTTACTTCTTCGCCCTTGCCAAGTCGAATGTATTTACCAAGTTCTAACTCGCGTGCAATATCTGCAAGAGCGCGCATATTTACAATTCCAGAGCGAAGTGGAGATAAACGACTCTCATCTAAATCTGGATAACGAAGATAAAGCTCTTCAGTAACGATCAGACCTAAAACAGAATCGCCTAAAAATTCAAGGCGTTCGTTTGTCTCTTTTGCACCAGTCTCATATGCAAATGAGCGATGCGTAAATGCCAACTCGAGCAACGCAGGATCAATTTCAATCCCAAGACGCTGTGTTAGCACCGAACTCAGATCAGACCTCTAGGACCTGGCGACGGTTATAAGTACCGCAGGTTGGACATGCAGTGTGTTGCAATTTTGGTTGCTGGCATTGTGGGCAGGCAGCAAGGGCAGCAGCAGTTGTTTTCCACTGGCTACGACGTGAGCGCGTCTTTGAACGCGACATTTTTCGCTTTGGTACTGGCACTTTTCTAACCTCGTCTTTCAATTCGCAGCGATGGCTGCAGGCGGTAAGTATCCCTCAAAAGGGCTAAATCTTGAAATCGTCTCCGGAGTTAGGCTCGGGATCTAGCGTCAATCCAGCTAAGCCCTTCCAGCGCGCATCGATAACCTCATGGAGATGATCGGCCTCAAGTTCTGCCCACTTGCCACCACATTCTGGACATAGACCAGGGCAATCGTGGCGACAGAGTGGATTGATAGGAAGATCAAGAACAATTGCATCGCGAATTGGTGTCTCTAAATCAATGTAATCGCCCTCCATTTCCAACTCATCATCATTATCTAAATCATCGAGATCGGAATCCAATCTCTTTCCACCTTTATTACGGCGCCCGCCTTTTTCATTTGTTGGTGCATAGCGATACAACTCCTGAATAGAGCGATCAATATCAACTTCGATCGGATCTAAGCAACGCGTGCACTCACCAATTGCAGTTGCAAAAATTTGTGCACTCACCAGTACGCCTTCTGTGACAGATTCAAGGCGCATATCGACTTCAATAGTGGCACCAGTAGGCACGCCGATAAGTGGAATTCCAACAGGTTCTTGGAGAACTAAATCAAGTTCATACTCTTTCATCTCCCCCGCACGGCGCGGAAGTTCATAGGTATTAAACTTATATATTTCAGATGGACGAGGCATGAGCGAAAAATTAGTTTTCGTCAGCTAATTGCGAAAGTACATCTTTATCATTTGCGCCAGCAAGTCGATCTCGACCACGAGCAACAGCATCCATGGTTTTATTCAGGATTACTTCAAGTGTTGCCAAGCGCCCATCAATGTACTCCTCAACTTGAGCGCGCTCTTCTTCAGCAATTGTTCGCGCATCATCGAGAATCTTTTTTGCCTCATCGCGCGCTGCCTGAACAATTGAAGTCTGCTCGACCATTCGTGCAACTTCTTCGCGGGCATTTGCAACAAGTGTGTCTGCGCTAATGCGACCATCTTCAATAATTGAATCGCGAGAGGAAATAATCGCTTCAGCATCTTCTAGATCGGTGGGCAGCGCAGCGCGTGCCTCATCGAGAATCTCAAGCATCTCGCCACGGTGAACAACGCAGGATGCAGAAAGTGGAACTCCGCGTGCCTCTTCCACCATTGTTATTGCAGAAGTTAGTTTCTCTACTGAGTCCATGGTTATTTCCTTGCTACTTGTACTTTGAGTGCTGCATTTACATTTTTTGGAACCATTGAAGAGACATCTCCGCCGTAGTGGGCAAGCTCTTTGACGAGCGATGATGATAAGAATGAGTGCGCAGGCGCTGTTGCCATAAACATAGTTTCAATACCTGATTGCAAATTTACTTGTGCCATTTGGAGTTCGTAGTCGAAGTCAGTTACGGCTCGCAGGCCTTTGACAATAGCCTGCACTGAATTTGTCTTGCAGTAATCAACTAGAAGCCCACTCCAAGAATCCACGATCACATTGGGAAATTTCGAGGTGGTTTCGCGAATCATTTCAATGCGCTCTGCAACAGTGAAAAGGCTCGCCTTTGTGCGGTTTTCTAGAACAGCAACAACAACCTGATCAAAATGGGCACTTGCTCGTTCAATGATGTCGAGGTGGCCATACGTGATTGGATCAAAAGATCCTGGACATACGGCGCGCTTCATGGGTGAAACGCTAGCAAGAGATGCCCGTGTTATCCATTCTCAGGCGTGATGGGGGCGGCATTAGCGTAGTAAATGGTGGCCTGTCCATAATTTCGTTCACGCACTGGCTCATACGACTGCGGCCATGTGAATTTTCCACCTTTTGCTCTGCGCTCTACTGCAATAAATGCATCGCTTTTGAGAAAATTTCCTTGCGCAAGCAATCGCAATATCTCTTCTAATTCAGAGCTTGGAAAATCATAGGGTGGATCAATGTAAACCAGATGATATTGATCGTGAGCAGGGTCGCTAACAAATCTTTGAACTGACATTGAGTAGAGGTGGAATTTTCCAGTTGGCCCCGCTTTGGCAACTAACTCACTATTTGTTGTAATAGTTTTTATTGCATCACTCTCTTTTTCAACACCGTGAACAAGAGTTGCACCACGCGATAGTGCTTCAAATCCAACAGCTCCTGATCCTGCGAAGAGGTCGAGCACGTGCAGTCCTAGAAAATCTCCGAACTCCGATGTAAGGGATGAAAACAAACCCTCACGAGCGCGATCAGAGGTTGGCCGCGTTGCACCTGAGACAGTCGAAAGCGTTCGCCCTTTTGCAACACCAGCAATGATTCTCATTAGTTCTAACCCTTATCCAAATAATCGACTGCTTCATCGGCTTGCAGAACTTTTAGTTCGGCTTGCAGCAAAGGATAGGCGCTCAAATCACTATCGGAATCCACTAGGTCACTCGCATCATTTCGCGCACTCTCAATAAGATCTTCATCGCGCAAGACGCTCAAGAGTCGCAAATGTGATCGCGTGCCTGATTGGTTACTTCCTAATACATCGCCTTCGCGCCTTTGATCCAAATCAATACGGGAAAGTTCAAATCCATCTAAAGTTGATGCAACTGCTTCTAGTCGCGTTCTAGCTGGTGATTCAATTGGAGCACTGCTAACGAGCAGGCATAAACCAGGTGAAGTTCCACGACCTACGCGACCACGCAACTGATGAAGTTGAGAGACCCCGAAACGGTCTGCATCCATAATGACCATCACTGTTGCATTAGCGACGTCGACACCAACTTCAATAACGGTTGTTGAAACAAGCACATCAATCTCACCTGCAGCAAATGCTTTCATCGTTGAATCTTTGTCATCAGCGCTCATTCGCCCATGCAACATGGCAACTCGCAGCCCTGCTAATGGCCCACCATGTAGTTTGGGGGCAAGTTCTTCAACGGATGCCAAGTCACTGGTCGTTTCACCAAAGAGGAAATCCATATCTGCATCTTCATTAGAGGTCGCACTAATACGCGGAGCAACGATGTATGCCTGATGACCCATTGCTACTTCTTCTTTGATTCGACTCCACGCACGTTCAACGAATGCTGGCTTTTCTAATACTGGGACTACGTGAGTTGTAATTGGTTGTCTGCCAAGTGGTAATTCACGAAGTGTGGAAACATCTAAATCACCAAAGACTGTCATTGCAACAGTTCGTGGAATCGGTGTTGCAGTCATGACAAGTAGATGCGGTGGTTTTTCTGCTTTTTCTTTCAGTGCATCTCTTTGTTCCACACCAAATCTATGTTGCTCATCAACCACAATGAGACCTAAATCTTTGAATTCAACTTTTTCACCAAGAAGTGCGTGCGTGCCAATAACAATTCCAGCCTCCCCAGAGGCCGCGAGTGCGAGTGCTTCTTTACGTGCAGCAGCGCTTTGAGATCCAGTTATTAAAGTAACTTGTGTTGAATGCTCTGGCGCTCCAAGCATTCCACCGTGTCCCAATGTTCCAAGTAATTTTTCAAAAGTTCTTAGGTGCTGAGCCGCTAATACTTCTGTCGGGGCAAGAAGTGCCGCCTGTCCGCCACTATCGATAACGGATAACATCGCACGAAGAGCAACTATCGTTTTTCCAGAACCAACTTCTCCTTGCAGTAAGCGGTGCATTGGATGTGACTGGGCTAAATCACTCTCTATTTCTTTGCACACTCCTAACTGACCGCCGGTGAGTTGGAAAGGAAGAGATGCATCAAATGCATCCAAAATCCCACCTGGCTTTGGCGCACGTGATTGAGTATGAAGCTTTCGCAATTCGTTGCGTCGAAGCACAAGTAGTAGTTGAAGTAAAAATGCTTCATCGAAAGTCAAACGTTCGCGAGATAGTTCAGCACTATCTAAATCAATTGGTTTATGAAGTTGAATCAGCGCTTGCTGCAATGTGGGGTATGAATACTTTGCTCTGATTTTTTCAGGCAAAAAATCTTGTAAATCATCGAGTGAATCGATGACTAATTCCATACATTGCGCGATTTTCCATGATGGCAATTTCGATGATGCGGGGTAAACAGGTAAGTACTTTCCTGCAAAATCTTCCACCGCACTATCGACATCGCTGCCATCAGGAATCATTTCGTAATCGGGATGTGCGAGTTGGCGCTTTCCATTGAATACGCCGACCTTTCCTGCAAAGAGTCCCTGTCTGCCAACTCGTAATTCCTTCTCTCTCCACGCTTGATTGAAGAAGGTGAGCGAGAGTTTTGCACTTCCATCAGTGACGATTACTTCAAAAATACTGCCCTTGCGACCCTGCAATCTACGATTTGAAGCGCTATGGACTTGGGCCAAGATTGTTACTTCATCACCTTCTTGCAGTGTTGAAATATCAGTGAGTTCGCCTCGAACAACATAGCGACGTGGGTAATGGCGCAGTAAATCGCCGACCTCTTTCATATCAAAAGTTGTCGAAAGGACTTTCGCCGTGCGATCTCCCACCACATTGGTAAGTCGTGTTTCGAGATCGGCCATAGAAGTATTCTCCCTCGAAACCTGTGATTTTTTCTTCTAACGCTCCATTTGTACTCTTTTATCTATCCCATTCCAACCCGAATGTGTCACCACGATAAGAATCTTCTCTCGACAATACTCAATGATGCTCTCTTCGATTCGAAGAGCTAACGCAAGATCTAGGTGTTCTGTCGGTTCGTCTAAAATTATAACTTCAGCGCAAGAAAGTAGCGCCCTTGCAACTGCTAAACGTTTAGCCTCTCCCCCAGAAAAAACCCGTCCCGTGTCACCAAGAATACAATCGAGTTTTCCAGGCAACTCTTCAATCAGAGTTGTGAGCTCAACAATCCTGAGTACATCCAATATTTCCTCATCAGAGGCGTTTGGTGATGCGATTCTCATATTTTCCCGCATGGATGTATTAAAAATATGTGTCTGTTGCACCGTTCCAACAATATGGTCAGATAAGTCGCCATATTCGCTAAGTTCGCGACCGTCAATTTTGAGCGAACCTGAATAATCCAATAAGCCCAATAGCCCCATGACTAAAGTTGATTTGCCGCTTCCGCTGCGACCTCTGATAACAAGTTGCTCGCCTGACACTAAAGAAAAATTGACTGGCATCATAAAATCCTGATTCCAAGAGACGCGAAGATCTTTTGCAACAATCTCGGTGATGCCTTCTATCTCTAACTTCTTTTCCACTGATACTTCGCGTTTGAGCAATTGGTCAACGGAGCGTTGTGACATCAAGAGTTTGCCTGCTGAGAATAGATTTGGATACCAACTCGTTATCGCTTCAAAAAGAGCAAGTGGTAAGAAAATCAGCATTGCTACCTTCACCTCAGGTATCTGATTTTCAATTCTTTCTTTCCACGCTAAATACACGAAAGAGATCAGTGAAGTCGCTATGACGATTTGAGTTATTACTGAATATATACGGATTCTGTGAAGTAGTTTCTTTTCTAAATCATGAATAGAAACTTCATCATCGTGGAGAGATTTTATAGATTGATCCAAATAGCCGTAGATTTGAGCTTCAGCGATCCCATGAGTTGATTCTTCTAGGGAGCGAGAATATTTGTTTTCACGTGACTCAATAGAGCGAGCCTGATCTTCGCAGGCTCTAGAAATCATCGCTGGAACGATTAGTAATAAGAGTAAGAGTGCTGGCATTGTTATGAAGAGAGAACTTGGTGAGACCCAGTAACCTAGAAATGAACCTGCAATCAAGGCGAATATTGATGCAAATCGAGGAAGCGTGATACGTAATTGATATTCCTGAGCCCGCTCTACATCATCGACAATGGCTTTGACAGCAACACCTGAATTGAATTCACGAACAAAAAGAATCGAAGATTGAGTAATCACTCGGTACAGATTTGTTCGAAGGGCTGTCAAGCGATCAAAGACTGCTTTATGGCTAACAACTCGTTCTGTGTAGCGAGCGGCAGAGCGCGATAGTCCGAAAAATCTGACGCTCACTATTGCAACACTGAGTGTCAATATTGGTGGATGTTGCGCTGCCATCGTGATTAGCCAACCACTAGAGACTGTTAATCCGATGCCTCCAACAAAGGCAGCCGCACTAAGAAGAAAGGCAATAATCATCATCTCGTTGCACCTCGCAAACATGAAATCATTGCGTCGCCCTTTTCAATCAGGCTGAGATCATGTGTTATGCATAAAACCATTGTGCCATTTTTTGCATACTGACGTAGTGTTTCCATAATCACCGTGCTACTTGCATCATCCATATCTGCAGTTGGTTCATCTGCGATCAAGAATTTTGGCTTAGAAGAAATTGCGCGAGCTAACGCAATTTTGCGAAGTTGTCCTCCGGAGATTGCATGTCCTGCCTCACCTGAACTTCCGATCTGAGTATCGAGTCCTTTATCCAAATCAGAAATATTTAGCCCTGATAGCCCGAGATGCAATGTGATCTCTTCATCACTCACTCTCGAATTCATTCGTGTGAACTGGCTGCGTACGGAGCCTGTTGCCAATTGCGGATTTTGTGGAACCCAACCGATGCTTCTTTGCCAGGCTTGCACATAGTCGGGAGAAATAAGTTGCTCGGTATTTCCTGCATACATCATGAGATCACTTCGAAGGCCGAGAAGACCGAGGGCAAATGAGCTCTTGCCGATACCTGAATCTCCCACTAAAAAATGTATTTCACCGCTATTGATTGTGTGAGAGTCAATAACGGAATCAATTCTTCCCGGGATTGAAAGTTTCCATTGAGCCCATCGAATTTTCTCTATCTGTGAAAAATCAAGTGATACTTGATGTATGCGCTTTTCAATCCTTCCTTGTGCGCTCACTAATTGCTTCAGCGCTTCAGTTCCATCGGCTGATGCATGAAAAAGTGATGCCGCGTTTCGTAGCGGGAAATAAACCTCAGGAGCAAGAATTAGGACGGCCAATGCGCGGTAGAAAGAAATATGCGAATCAACAAGACGAAGACCAATTGAAACTGCGATGACTGCAACCGAAATAGTTGCGACTAACTCAAGTGCAAATGCTGAGAGAAAAGAGATGCGCAATACCTTCATGGTCTCTTGCGTGTATTTATCACCCATAGATTCAATGCGTTGCGACTGACTCTTCTTGCGGCCAAAGATTTTCAGCGTTACAAAACCACGCAGTGAGTCTTCAAAGTAGCCCGATAGGGTGCCGAGGGATCTCCACTTCTTCTCTACGGAATCTGCGGTGTAGCGACCAATGAGCGCCCCAAAGATTGGGATAAGTGGAAGGGTGAGTATGGCAATGAGGGCTGAGAGTGGATCGAGTATGAAGATCGTTGTAATTACCATCACTGGCATTGCAACAGCTGTGAAAAGCTGAGGAATAAATCTTCCTAGGTAAATATCTAAAGAGTTCAAACCCTTGATAAGCAAAGCGCTTAGATAAGATGTAGAACTCTCCTTGATTTCCGAAACAGAACTTGTCAGTCCATTTCGAATCTCTAATTTTATTTTTGAAGCTTGCTTGCTACACCAGTACTCAAACATTGGATTAAAAGTTGCTCGAATACTCCATGTGATAGCAAGGAGAAGTAATAAGCGGCCAGTATTGCCATCGGAATCAATTACGCTGATGATTACTTGCGCAAGAAGCAGAGCGCTACATATAACAAGTGCAGACCAAAAAATTGAGGCTATGGCACTTGAGATTAAAAGACTGCGACTGCTGCTCCATGAGAGCAACAGTCGCAGTTGATCTTTTTTCACTTATGCAGGATATGGCTTGCTGTATCGAGTGCACCACGTTCTGGATGAGCAATTTGTGAAGCACTTACACGTTTGCGGAAGACCCAGTATGTCCATCCTTGATAGAGCAGGACCACTGGCGTCAAAATTACAGCTACTACTGTCATAACTTTGAGCGTGTACTGAGTACTAGAAGCATTTCTGATGGTTAGATCAAATTGCGCTCCAAGTGAACTTGGCATTACTCGAGGATAAAGCGCATAGAAAAGCGTTGTAACGAATGTAAGGATTGTTCCTGCTGAGAATATAAATGCCCAACCTTCTCGACGTATGAAATTCATGGCCATTCCTGCGACCCATAAGAGCGCAACAACGACTGAGAGTGTCAAAACTGTTGCATTGATTGAGGCAAGCATGAGATTTGTCCATACCAAGAAACCAACGCAAGATACAGCTGCAATGAGCCCAGTGATCTTTGCGATTTCATGTGATTTATCCCTAATTCCACCCGCGGTCTTTAGCGATAGAAAGACTGCACCATGTGTGAGAAATACAGTAAGTGTCACAACGCCACCGAGGAGCGCGTAAGGATTGAGAAGATTGAAGAAACCTCCAACATATTCAATATGGCCAGCAGCAGATTTTTCTAGTGGGACTCCGCGGACGATATTGGCAAATGCAACTCCCCACAGCAATGCAGGAATAGCACTGCTGATAAATATTGCAATATCCCAACGTTGACGCCATTGTGCTTTGCCATACTTACTGCGATATTCGAAGGCGACACCTCTTACGATGAGTGAGATCAGAATGAGGAAAAGCGGTAGATAGAAGCCGCTAAATAGCGTTGCATACCATTCTGGGAAGGCTGCAAATGTTGCACCGCCTGCAACAAGTAACCAAACTTCATTTCCATCCCAAACTGGTCCAAGAGTTGTTAGAACTGCCCGACGATCTGCCTCGTTGCGAGATACAAAGGGAAGCAGCATTCCAACGCCAAAGTCGAATCCTTCGAGGATGAAGTATCCAATCCAAAGAACTGCGATCAATAAAAACCATACTGTTTCAAATGACATTATTTTCTCCTTTCCTAGTACGACATCACGAGTGTTTGCTTATCGGAACCACCAATTTGTGGATCTTCATAATCAAATTCTTCGGCAGGACCGTTCTGAATCACCTTGAGAGTGAGTCCGATTTCAATGAATGCGAGTACTCCATATAGAAGTGTGAAGACAATCATTGTGAAAAGAACGCTTCCTGCAGAAACAACTGCGCTCACTCCATCGGCAGTTTTTATCAAACCAAAAACGGCCCATGGTTGACGTGCAGTTTCTGTAAAGATCCAACCCATTGAAATTGCAAGAAGTGGTGTAAATGGCAATGAAATCATTGCTGGTAAAAACCACTTTCCACTTGGCATTCCACCCTTGCGCATACGCCATAAAGTGAGCAGCGCGATAAGGACTGCAATTGCGCCAAAGCCAATCATCAATCTAAATGACCAATACGCCAATGGAATATTTGGCTTGTAATCACCAGGGCCGTAAGTTTTTTCGTACTCTGCCTGCAAATTATTGACACCTTCTACTGTGCCTTTGAAATCACCAGTAGCCATAAAGGAGAGAACTGATGGAACATCAATTTGGAAAACAGAGCGAGACCCATCAAGGGTTCCGATAGTCAAAAGTGAGAATGGAGCAGATTCTTGAGTTGTATAGAGCGCTTCTGCTGCAGCCATTTTCATTGGTTGCTGTGTTGTCATTACTCGAGCAGACCAGTCACCGGTTACGCCAACGACAATAAAGCTCAGAATCATGGTGACTAAACCAAGTTTCATCGTTGAGCGCGACATCTCAATATCTTTTTTCTTGATTACCAACCATGCTGAAATCCCCGCCATAAATGCAGCCCCTGCAAACGCAGCTGAAGGAATCGTGTGAAAGAAGG
The DNA here is from genome assembly GCA_903934975.1 of uncultured Actinomycetes bacterium. GTDB lineage: Bacteria > Actinomycetota > Actinomycetes > Nanopelagicales > Nanopelagicaceae > Planktophila. Next base: position 12,976 of record CAIZPZ010000090.1, read on the forward strand.
ATGTCAGTGCAGTCTTCTGTGTTAGCACAGCGAATATATCTGTTAGTTCTGCACGATTCTTTTCAGGATTGATTACATAACCAACTGGATGTTGCATCCAAGCATTGGCTGCAAGAATGAAGTAGGCAGAGAAGAGCGTTCCAAGTGCTGCTAGCCAAATAGAAGCGAGGTGCAATTTCTTTGGTAGGCGATCCCAGCCAAAAATCCACAGACCTAGGAATGTACTCTCGAGAAAGAATGCAAGTAGTCCTTCTATAGCAAGAGGCGCACCGAAGATATCTCCGACGAAGCGGCTATAAGAAGACCAGTTCATTCCGAATTGAAATTCTTGAACAATCCCGGTTACAACACCGATTGCAAAGTTGATCAGAAAGAGTTTTCCAAAAAACTTTGTCGCTCGTAAATACTTCAACTTTGCTGTGCGATACCAAGCGGTTTGTAGGCCTGCTACAAGAAAGACCAAGCCAATCGTGATTGGTACAAATAAAAAGTGATAAACGGTTGTTATGGCGAATTGCCATCGTGCGAGATCTAATGAATTCATTCGATTCATCGTCCATTTCTAAGTTGCTCTATCAACTCATTTCTTATTTTGCGCTTACGCAAATATCTATTCGGAAGAATCTGCTGTGCCACCCCTCACAGCCACTTTTTTACGCTCAATCGTGCGAGGGGTCGCCCTCATTCGTGCGCAATTAGCCTTCGCCCCCGCTTACGCGCTACCCTTACGCCCTGTTCAACGGTGGCCGTATTTTTCGGTCATGTGATCTCAATAAGGAGTACTGCTGTGGCATCAACATGCGATATCTGTGGCAAAGGGCCCAGCTTTGGCAATAACGTTTCACACTCTCAGGTAAAGACTCGTCGTCGCTGGAATCCAAATATTCAGCGCGTACGTACTCTTGTCGGTGGAGGAACAAAGCGTCAAAACGTTTGTACTTCATGCCTCAAGGCAGGAAAAGTTACTCGCTAATTTTTTTCAATTGAAATGGCGCCAGGTATCTGGCGCTTTTTTCATTTCTAGACCTTCTGCGCCTGAGCCTGCTTCAACGTGGCCAACTTCAAAACCACCTAGATCTTTTCCAGTTGCCAGGAATACGTGATCTTCTCCCCCACTAAAAATCCATTGCCAGGGATCTGCTTCAAGGGTATCGGCAAGTTCAGCCATTTGATTGAACTCGGGATGATTGGCGAACTTATCTTTATCAAAAACGAATTTTACTGATGAGTCATTACTCATTTGTTGGGACTGAATTACGAGTGCATCGCTGACATCACACATGGAATTTGCTTTGGCGCTAATCCAATCCTGTGCAACGCTGTAATCAAGTGTGGGTGCGCAGAACTCATCTCGTGCATATTGCGATGCATCACTCTCTAATGTACTCGCGCTATTGAGAAGTAAATAGCCCGCAGCAGACCACCCAGGAAGTGATGAACAATAGATTCGATCACCAGGTTTTGCTCCACTTCGAAGAATTGGATGCTTCACGCTTCCTACGGCAGTCATTGAAATAACCTTTGAATGTCCGCGTGCTAAATCTCCACCAACGACTACCGCACCAACACTCTTTGCTTCGTGAGCGATTCCACCAGCAAGTTCTTCAATCCATTCCATACTTTCGTTACCAGTAAGTGCAAGAGCTACAACTAAATACTGTGGCGTGCCACCCATTGCATAAATATCTGCGCAATTTGCAGCTGTAATTTTGCGACCGATTTCAAAAGCACCACTCCAACCCGTATTGAAGTGCGTGCCTTCAACGGCCATATCTGTTGTCACAACACTCTTATGACTTGTCTCAACAACAGCGCCATCGTCGCCAATACCAACTAGTACGCCTTTATGAGTTGTTCCGAAAATGGCAGCGACGGCAGCGATCACTTGCGCTTCGTCGAAGTTCATAGCCGTAGCCTAATCGGACTAGAGAATATGCATGAATGGATGTAACCTCTGGCGTACACATTAGAAGGAGCAGACCATGTCAGTACAGGCCTACATCTTGATTCAGACTGAAGTTGGCAAAGCATCAGGTGTTGCTAAAGCTGTTTCAGCAATCGCAGGTGTGACTTTGGCTGAAGGCGTAACTGGTCCCTACGACGTCATCATGCGCGCGGAAGCACCAAGCATGGAAGAGTTTGGCCGAGTAATTCTCTCTAAAGTACAAGCAGTTGCAGGAATTACACGCACCCTTACCTGCCCTGTTACTTACTAATTACCGCTAGTTTCCTAAAACACCGTTAGTTCGCGTCAGTGCGCTTGCCAGTAAATCACTAATTATTTCTGTGTAATTTTTTCCAGTTGCTGCCCACATTTTTGGAAATACTGATGTTGGCGTAAAGCCAGGCATTGTGTTGAGTTCGTTGATGATGATTTCTCCATTAGCGGTATAAAAGAAATCAACGCGAGCAAGGCCTGCGCACCCAAGGGCAACAAAAGCCTTGATCGCACTTTCTTGTATTTGTTTCGATGACTGGGCTGGAATCGCAGCTGGTAATTCGATAGATGTAGCACCATCTAAATACTTAGCCTCAAAATCATAGAATTCGAAAGAATCGCTAATCTTGATTTCACCAACAACGGATGCGTGTGGTGCTCCATCAAATTCGAGGACTGCGCACTCGATTTCTTTGCCAGCTACGGCATTTTCAATAATCGCTTTGCGATCAAATGTATGAGTATCAGTAATTGCTTTCTCAAGCTCATCAGCGTTATGTACCTTATGCGTTCCACGACTGGAGCCACCACGTGCTGGTTTTACAAATACTGGGTAGCCAAGTGTTGCAATTTTCTTTGTAGATGCACTCTTATCTTTAGCCCACTCTTCTCGAGTGACTACGAATCCCTCAGCAACTTTGATTCCAGCGGCTGCAAATATCGGCTTGGCAAAAGATTTATCCATTGCAACAGATGAAGCAAGGACGCCGCTTCCTACGTATGCAATATCTGCCATCTCACAAAAACCTTGGATAGTTCCATCTTCACCGTAAGGGCCGTGGAGAACTGGAAAAATGATGTCGATATCTAGATTTCTTCCTTGGCTACTGAGTCCTGCAATATCTGCAACTACAGCTGGCGCACTCGGATCTACGTGAGGCAGGGCTCCATTGATTATTGATAGCGCATAATCATTGGGAAGTAGCACCCAATCACCTTGTTGAGTGATTCCAATCAAAACTGGTTCATACAGTGTGCGATCAATTCCTGCCAATATTCCACCGGCAGAGATACATGAAATTTCATGTTCACTACTACGTCCCCCACAAATTATGGCTACTCGTGTTTTACTCATTTGATGAAATTCTCTGATGCGGTAGTAATGGACATCAAGCGCTCAAGTGCTGCAACTGGCGTCAGATTGCCAGAGACAATGTCTGCAACTGCTTCGATTACAGGCACTTCAACACCAACACGGTGCGCGATTTCAAGAATTGCATTGGATGAGGCTACGCCCTCCACTGTTTTTGCGACATGTTCACGCGCATAATCCATTGAACCACTGCGTCCTAATACTTCTCCGAAGGTGCGATTACGCGAGAGAGCTGAACCGCAGCTAGCAACAAGATCGCCCATTCCAGCTAGTCCTGCAGCGCTCAGCGGGTCGGCGCCATGTGCTGCACAAAGTCGTGCAACTTCATTGAGTCCGCGAGTAATGAGCATTGCTTGAGTATTTTCGCCATATTCCATGCCGATAGAAATTCCAACAGCAAGTGCAATAACGCTTTTGATTGCTCCAGATAATTCGCAGCCCAGAACATCTACCGATGTGTAAACGCGATAATAAGGATTTCTAAAAAGGGTGCGAACATCTTCAGCGAGTGCTTGCGAATGTGCCGCAACAACAGCTCCCGCAGGCTGGCGCAAGATAAGTTCGTTAGCAAGGTTGGGGCCAGTAATCAGCGCGATTCGCTTAGAGCCTGTTACCTCTTCAATAACTTCAGTCATACGCAAAAGAGTGCTCATCTCAATACCTTTGAGAGTGCTCACAATTGTGGATTCACTTTTGAAAAGCGGTTTCCATTCAATCAATTTCTCGCGAAGTGTTTGGGCTGGTATAGCCAAAATCAAATAATTTGAATATGCAAAAGCCTCATTGATATCCGTCGTAGCACGCACCTGTGATGGCAGCACATTTGAATCAAGATATTTAGAATTTGTGTGCGAGCTATTTATTTCATTGACAACATCGCTATTGCGTCCCCAGATAAGCACTTCGTTTCCGGCATCGCAGAGCACTTGGGCCATGGTGCAACCCCATGCTCCAGTTCCAAGAACCGTTACTTTTTGCATAGGTGCTAATTATCTCTTCTTCTTGAAGTTGCCGGTACGCGGAAGCGTGGAATTATGAGGGTCAAATATCTCAACTGGGCGTTTTTCACCGCGCATTGGCTCAAGTAAGTCTGTAATCGCTCGCATTGCATATGCCGTTGCTTCGGTCAGCGCCTGTGGATCTTCCTCTTTCCCATACCATTTCGAGAAATCCAGTGGCGGACCGGCATGCATCATTATCTTCGTGCGAGGAAAGAGTTTTATCTTCTTTCCATATGTTGGCATAACTATTTGGGATCCCCATTGCGCTATTGGAATCACTGGCGCTTTGGAAACAATGGCGAGTCGAGCAAGTCCTGTTTTTGCAAGCATCGGCCAATGATTAGCATCGCGAGTAAGCGTTCCCTCCGGATACACGCCAATCAAGTGGCCCGCTTTGAGTAATTCAACAGCGTGTACAAGTGCTTCACCTGCAGCCTTACTTTCTCGTTCAACAGGTACTTGTCCGGCAGCTAAAAGAATTTTGCCAAGAACTGGAACTTTGAATATTCCAGATTTACCTAAGTAGCGAGGCGCACGACCATTTTTATATAAGTAATGCGTGAGCAACAAAACATCAAGATAGGAAAGGTGATTACTGCAAACAATGACTGGGCCGCTTGTGGGAATGTTGTGCGCACCTTTCCAATCGCGTTTTGTGATTGCCCGCAATATTGGAATTACAACGAAGGCACCAATTCGAAAAGTTGGATTTACGCCAAGTGGTCTGCCCTTGGGCGGGTCATATGAAATGTGGTAACCCGCCATACGTACAATCTTACGCAATCAGAATGAAAAAAGGAGCAGAACCGAATTAACGGTCCTGCTCCTTTTTCGAAAGAAAAAAGAATTACTTCTTCTTAGCCTTCTTTACAACCTTCTTCTTTACAACTCTCTTTACTGCTTTCTTCGCTGCTGGCTTCTTCTTAGCAGCTGCCTTCTTCTTTGCAGGAGCCTACTTAGCAGCCATCTTTGCTACTGGCTTTGCAACCTTGACTACCTTTGGTTCTGGCTTTGGTGCAGGTCCAAGCTTGCGCTCGCCTGAGATGACATCTTTCAATCCCTTTGCAGGAAGGAAGCGTGCCTTCTTTGAAGCCTTAATCTTGATTGTCTCGCCTGTGAATGGGTTACGTCCCATACGTGCTTTGCGATCAACCTTCTTGAACTTACCGAAATCGTTGATCATTACGTCTTCACCCTTTGAGAGTGAGCGAACGATTGTGTCAAAAACGATATCTACAGCGTGAGCTGCTTCCTTCTTGCTGTCGTTGAAGTGTGGTGCCAACGCCGCAATGAATTGGGCCTTATTCATTGAAATCCCCTTATTACGCGTAAATGTTAGGCATTCGCCTAACGCACTCAGAAACTTACGCGCACATAAGGGGTGATGTCGTAATTTGTGAGTGCGTGTCGCAAAAAATTATTATTGAAAAAATGCACTTTTTACGCGTGGAAAACTCTCAATTAGAAGTTGAGAGTTATTCAGATAGAGAAAAAATTCTTCTCACCCCACTGCAAAAGCGCTATTTCACGCTTGTTTTTTAACTCTATTTCTTAATCGGAAGTGTTTTCGGTTTATACGATGCGCGATTACCTTCAAAAGAGTCAATGGAATCAGTCTCTTTCAGAGTCAAACCAATGTCATCCAAACCTTCCATCAAGCGCCAACGGGTGTAATCATCGATTTCAAATGGCAATACCGTTGAGTTATAAGAAACGGTGCGAGTATCGAGATCTACCGTGATCTGAGTCGTTGGATTTGCCTCAATGGCTGCCCAGATATTTTCAACATCGCTTTGATCGATGATGACGGTGAGTAAGCCACCTTTGAGTGAATTTCCACGGAAGATATCTGCAAAGCGGCTAGAAATAACTGCCTTGAAGCCGTAGTTCTGAAGCGCCCAGACTGCATGTTCGCGAGAAGAGCCAGTGCCAAAGTCAACGCCGGCGACAAGAACTGTCCCCTTTTTATATGCCTCTTGGTTGAGAACAAATTCTGGGTCATTACGCCATGCACTAAATAGACCATCTTCGAAACCGCTACGTGTTACACGCTTCAGGTAAACCGCAGGAATAATTTGGTCGGTATCAACATTGCTTCGACGAAGTGGAACGCCAGAGCCTGTGTGCTTGATGAATTTTTCCATTGTCCGCCTCCTACAAATCTGCCGGGGAAGAAAGCGTTCCGCGAAGTGCCGTTGCTGCAGCTACTAGTGGGCTCACTAAGTGAGTACGTCCACCTTTACCTTGGCGTCCTTCAAAGTTTCTATTACTTGTAGATGCTGATCGCTCACCTACTGCGAGTTGATCTGGATTCATACCAAGGCACATAGAACACCCTGCATTTCGCCATTCAGCACCTGCATCTAAAAAGACTTTATCCAGGCCTTCTTGCTCTGCTTGTAAACGCACTCGCGCAGAACCAGGCACAACTAACATGCGAAGTGTTGAAGAAATCTTTTTACCTTTGAGAACATCGGCAGCTGCGCGTAAATCTTCTATTCGGCCATTGGTGCAAGAGCCCAGGAAAACAGTGTCAATGGCTATCTTTTTCAATGGTGTGCCTGCTTCAAGACCCATATACACAAGTGCACGCTCTGCTGCACCGCGCTCTTCTGCATCTGCAATTTTTGCAGGATCTGGAACATTGGCATTGAGTGGCAAACCTTGTCCTGGGTTAGTTCCCCATGTAACAAATGGCTCAAGTGCATCTGCATCAAGATTTACTTCAACATCAAATTTTGCATCTGTATCGGTAAACAAGGTTTTCCAATAAGTAAGGGCTGCATCGAATTCCTCTGGTGCGTGTGGCTTTCCCTTGATATACGCAAAAGTCTTTTCATCTGGTGCGATCAACCCTGCGCGCGCACCTGCTTCGATTGACATATTACAAATAGTCATACGGCCTTCCATTGAAAGCTCGCGAATTGCGCTACCGCGATATTCAATGACGTAGCCCTGTCCCCCGCCGGTACCAATCTTTGCAATGATCGCCAAGATAATATCTTTAGCGGTAACGCCGGCTTTAAGTTTTCCTTCAACATTGATTGCCATTGTCTTTGGACGAGCAAGTGGCAGCGTCTGTGTTGCAAGCACATGCTCTACCTCGCTTGTGCCAATACCAAAAGCAAGCGCTCCGAATGCGCCGTGTGTTGATGTGTGCGAATCTCCGCAAACGATTGTCATGCCTGGCTGTGTAAGGCCTAACTGTGGCCCCACAACGTGGACGATTCCTTGCTCGGCATCACCCAATGAGTGAATGCGAACGCCAAATTCTTTACAATTTGCGCGCAATGTATCGACCTGCAACTTTGAGACAGGGTCAGCGATTGGCTTATCAATATTGAGCGTTGGAGTGTTGTGATCCTCTGTTGCAATGGTGAGATCAGTACGGCGCACTGTTCGTCCTGCTAAGCGAAGACCATCAAATGCTTGTGGGCTTGTTACTTCATGAATCAAATGAAGATCGATGTAAATAAGATCTGGTTCACCGGCAGCAGAGCGAACTATATGTTCGCCCCAAATCTTCTCGGCTAATGTTTTACCCATCGAGTGCGCACTCCTCTTATTTTGCATCCCATCTAATGAGATGCTAATCTTGACCTGTGAACAAGAAGAATAGCGGAGTTGGCGTCTTAGATAAAGCCGTCTCTATTCTCACCACTTTGGAATCCGGGCCACATTCCCTCGCAGAATTAGTCGCTGCCACGGGCATAGCGCGCCCCACTGCCCACCGCCTTGCAGTTGCTTTGGAATTTCACCGACTCGTTACCCGCGATCTCACAGGTCGCTTTGTATTAGGTCCTCGCCCAAGTGAACTTGGCGCAGCAGCCGGTGAGGATCGCCTTATCGCAGCAGCGGGTCCAGTTTTATCCGCACTACGCGATGCAACTGGTGAGAGTGCACAGTTATATAGACGCCAAGGTGATGTACGCATTTGTGTTGCAGTTGCAGAGCGTTTATCTGGGCTTCGCGATTCTGTTCCTGTTGGTTCAGCTCTAACAATGCAAGCAGGTTCTGCTGCGCAAATTCTTCTTGCATGGGAAGACTCAGAAAAAATTCACCGCGGACTAACTAATGCGCGTTTTACCGCTGTGCAATTATCTGCAGATCGCCGCCGCGGATGGGCGCAATCAGTTGGAGAGCGCGAAGCAGGAGTTGCATCCGTTTCAGCGCCGGTGCGCGGACCTAATGGAAAAGTTATTGCAGCAGTAAGTATTAGTGGTCCTATAGAGCGCTTAGGGCGCCAACCTGGCCGTATTCACGCAGCGGCCGTCGTTGCAACTGCTGCCCGCCTTACAGAGCATTTAGCTAAGAGCTAGTAACGAGCTACTTCAATACCTAGCTCTTGTAATACACGTCCAATTACAGAGAAACTAAAACCCTTGCGTTGCAGCAAGGATTGAATTCTGCGAACCTGAACTTCTGGCTCTAGGCGCGACATCGTTGAATATTTGCGCATCGCAAGACTAAATGCAGTGCGGTATTCACTCTCATCATCAATGCCATCGAGGGCTGCATCGATACTTTCTTGATCAACACCTTTTCCGCGCAACTCCCCCGCAATTATTCGCTTAGAGAGTTTCTTGGAGTTATGGCGTGATTGAGTCCATGCAACTGCAAACTCTTCATCATTGATAAGTCCCGATTCTTGCAAGCGAAAAATTACTGCAGCTGCAACGTCATCTTCAATGCCACGTTTTTTAAGGTGAGCCGCGAGCTCGCCCTTACTCTTTGCCCTTGCAACTAACGCATTGAGCGCAATTGTGTGAGCAATAGAGTAAGGGTCCGCATCGCGATCTACC
>CAIZPZ010000091.1:0-19239 GCA_903934975.1 uncultured Actinomycetes bacterium
AAGCGAGCAAAGTCTCCACCCCAGAATGTGGCAGCTAACTTCTCGGCCTTGATCAATGTTCCGTGCGTCAGTTTGATTTCATCTAAACCGCCATAGAGAGGTGTATCGCTATCTACAACAGCGCCAAGGCCAGCATCGAGGCGTGATGCTCTCTGCTTATGCCCAGGAATAGTGAAGGGGAGGCGCTCACTTTCAAAGTAGGAGAGGTATGCATCAAGGAGTGGAGCAGTAGCGCGCAGTTCACTCATTGATCTACTCCTCTTCTTTCTCTTTTCACTTACAAGGGTAACTTCTTGGCGCGTGTATGAGAAATATGGCTCTAGACTTTAACCATGAGCACACTGACTAGTTTGACCCAAGAACGTCGGTTGGTTACCGCAATTCCGGGACCCAAATCACTCGAGGCGCTACAACGCCGTAGTGAAGCGACTTCTGGGGGACTAGGTATGGCCATTCCCGTCATCATTGAGCGCGCTAGTGATGCGATTTTGCTCGATATCGATGGAAATCAAATCATCGATCTTGGTTCAGGCATCGGTGTTACAAACGTTGGCAATTCGACATCTCGCGTAGTCGATCGTGTTATTGAACAGGCACAAGCATTTACTCATACCTGTTTTACTGTTGCTCCATATATGAATTACATCGAAGTGTGCGAGAAACTCAATGCTGCAGTTCCTGGTCCATTCAAAAAGAAATCTATGCTTGTAAATTCAGGTGCAGAGGCTGTTGAGAATGCAATCAAGATTGCACGTCACTATACAAAGCGTCCAGCAATTGTTGTTTTCGAACATAGTTATCACGGCCGTACAAATCTGACTATGGCACTGACTGCAAAGAACATGCCATACAAAGAGGGATTTGGTCCTTTTGCACCAGAGATTTATCGCGTACCGATGCCTTATTCATTGCGCTGGCTCGGTGATAAAAAGACAATTACTGAAGATGCGATGGAAATGATTACCCATAAGATTGAAAAAGAGATTGGTGCACACAATGTTGCTGCAATCTTGATTGAGCCAATCCAAGGAGAAGGTGGATTTATCGTTCCACCTAAGGGATTCTTGCCAGCTCTTTCAAAGTACTCAACTGAAAACGGAATTATCTTTATTGCTGATGAAGTACAAACTGGCTTTGCACGCACGGGTCACATGTTTGCAGTGGAAGTAGAAGGCGTATTTCCTGACATGGTCGTAACCGCGAAAGGAATTGCTGGTGGCCTTCCACTAGCTGCCGTCACAGGTCGTGCTGAAATTATGGATTCAGTCCACGTTTCAGGACTTGGTGGAACATATGGTGGCAATCCACTTGCATGTGCTGCTTCCCTTGGTGTCTTCGAAACTATTGAAGAAGAGAACCTTGTTGCACGAGCTGCACACATTGGTGAAGTTCTTGGAAAATCTTTGCGAGCACTTGCAGCAAAATATCCAATCATCGCTGAAGTTCGCGGACGTGGTGCTATGCAAGCAATCGAATTGGTGATGCCAGGAACTTTGGATCCGAACACAGCTGCAATGAGCGCTGTTGTGAAGTATTGCCAGAGCAAAGGTGTTCTTGTTCTAACAGCTGGAACTTATTCCAACGTGATTCGATTCTTGCCACCGGTGGTCATTACTGATGAATTGCTCCTCGATGCTATGGGCGTTCTAGAAGAGGCTTTTGCATCTCTCTAAGGGGGAATTAGCCTCACCTTCTCACCCCTACTAGGGTGATGTTGCCTTCCTTTTTCTGACAATCTGTATCACCCTTACCTCATGACCACTAGGGCAATCCAGGCTCACGTGGGTGATTTATTGCCTGGTGCATCTCTTGCGCATACCACCCCACCTGCAATGCCTGGAAACTTCTTGTCACGAAAAAGTCTTTTTGAGCTCTTTGATACGCGAACACCGGGTGCCACAATCGTTGTTGCCCCACCTGGCTATGGAAAAACTACTTTAGTTGCTGAATGGTCACATCAAAATAAAGAGCGCGTTTTTTGGGCCACAGCGACAGGAAATGAAAAAACAGCTGATTTTAGAAATATTGTTTTTCAAGCGGTAAGAAATGTTATTCCAGATTTTGCTCCCTGGTTCAAACCGAATACCGATCTAGACTCGAAAGAAATATTCAATAGATTCTTTGAGGATATTGCAGCGCTAGGTGAAGACTATGTATTTGTTCTAGATAATGGAACTTTGTCAGAGAATTTGAATGCAGTAAAACTCGCGCAGTACATGGTCGATATCATTCCTGATAATTTGCACTTGATTTTGATTCGGCGTACTGCTGTAGAATTATCGTTTGTTCGTTTTGCGCAGCGCGGAAATTTGAACTTAATTTCGGCCACCGACCTTAAATTTGATGAAGCTGAGATTGGGTCGATTGCAAGTCTCAATGGACTCGATTCATCTGATCCTGATATTGACTCAACTCTAAAATTAGCAAATGGTTGGCCAGTTTGTGTTCAGTTGCTTGCCAAAAATTATTCAAAGGGTATGAGATCGACGAATTTCTCTATTAAAATGGCATCCCCAATGGAACCTCTAAGAATTCTTACAACAGAGACTTTCAATATTCTCAGTGTTGTAGACCAAGAACAGCTTATGAAGCTCTCCATACTCAAGGAATTCGATTTAGATACAGCACAAATCATTCTTGGTAAAGATCATTCAATTCAATATCTCAATCGAATTAGCAGTGACGGCTTTCTCACTATTGATGAGTCTGCTAATCCGCGTTATGAATTCAACACAATTTTTCGAGAAACAATTCAACAACTTGCTGCCGAAAAAGGAATTGATTTAGCGCCTACACGCAAGCATTTGATGGAATATTTCATCTTTCGCAAGATGATTAGTGAGGCAGTCGAGCAGGCATTTGAGCTCAATGATTTTATAAAAATGCACGTTCTTCTCAAAGAGCATTCACGCCAGCTCACTGCAACTGGCCAAGGTGATCAAATGATTCGTTTAGCGCCGTATGCAGGCGATGACAGTCCTCATGGTTTATTGCTTCGCAAAACTGTGGAAGTAATGGGGCATGTAACAAATCTAAATTTTATGCAGGCAGAAATCGAAGCCCAGCAACTAATCCTCAAATCAGCAAATAGCGCTATCGGAGATTTCACACGAAAAATTGCCAACGCAGCGATGATGTACGTCAATTTTTCAAAAGGACTAATTACTGAGATCGATACTCATGAAAATGAATTATTCGATGAAGAAGTAATCACCGGTGATTTAGAAACAAGTGACAAGATTGCAATACTTAGAATTGCTGGCGATAAAGCATTTATTTATGACTACCAAGGCTCGTTAGAAATGATTTGTCGTAGGGCACAAGGAATAGCTTTAGAAGGCGTAGATGTGGGCGTTCCATATAACCTCAATATTTTGAATTGCATGTCACTTTTTACAAAAGGAAATTACCTAGAAGCCTTTGATCTTGCACGTCTTACAATTGCTCAAGCGGAGGAAAAGGGTTATGTCGGAATTGCTGGGCCTATTGAAGCTTATATAGTCCTTGGACGATGTCATTTAGAATTTTCCGAAGTTGAGAAGGCGTACACAGCCATTTCACGTGCACGAGATTTAGCAAAAGAGTGGAAGCAATGGCCTTGGTATTTTGTTGCTGAAGGAATTTTGATCCGCCTTGTAGTAAGTATGGGGGATTTTCCACGTGCTACCGAAATGATTCGTAAGATGCGTAGCGATTTCTCTGAACAACGTATTTCTACGGATTCGGCGTGGATAGTGGATATGTCAGAAATCTATTTGAGATTTACACTCAACGATTTTGACCGTGTTGAGATACTCCTCAACCGCACTCCTGACACAACATTTACAAAATTGATTCGTGACGAACTCGCGATTCGTAAAGGAAAGAATCCTAAAGATCTTGATATCGATAAACTTCCAGATTCAACGCCTCGTGAGAAACTTCGAAAACTGATTAAGAAGGCAGACGCCGTATCAGATCGCGAGAATGAATGTTTGCTCATCATGCAACAAGCGCTCAACCTAGGATCTGAGATAGGTGCCTATGAGACATTTATACGCCAGAGTGAACCCCTCACTAATGTCATTCTCAAAATCGCAGGAAGACAGCCGACGATTTATCTAGAGGAACTCTCTCGCCTGATCACGCAGCGAATAAAGAGCAAACACCAATCGACGGGCTCCCTCAAGGAAAATCTGACGAGCCGTGAGCTTGAGATCGTCAAACACCTCTCTACGGCCAAGCCAATAAGCACAATTGCCAAGTCCCTACACATCTCCCAGAACACGATTAAGACCCACCTGCGAAACGTGTATCGCAAACTTGAGGTCGATGGACGCGATTCTGCGGTGGAAAAGGCGCGCGAACTCTTTCTGGTCTGAGCGTAAAGAGGGAGGCGCCATGCATAAATTGTGCTTCCTTCCTCGGTAGAAGAAGGAGAGACTTCCTATCTCATAATTCGCCAATGCCTAAGGAGCCATGATGAAGAGCCGTATCCGAATCGTTGCCATCGTTCTCCTTGCCCTCGTTGGCTCGATGGCACCCAGCGTTGCAGCTGACTCACCATCATTTGATGAGGAATGGGTTCAAAGCGCGCCAGCAACTGTTGGTCTTATTGGGATAAATACTCAAGCATCTGTTCAAGCTCTGACATATTCAAGTTATTTGCTTTCACTTCGCGGAACAACATCGAAAGTAGATTTCGCAGGAACGTGTACCTCACTTGCCGATGAAAATTGTCAAAATTCTGACAGAATCCAATTTCGTAGTGATCTTCAACCGTGTACTACATCAAACCCATCTGATTGTTTCAACGGTCTAATTGTCAAAGATTCGAATGGTAAAGAGATTGCAAGCACCTTGGTTGCCGATGCGATTGCACCATTGAAGCAAAGTTATACAGGTAGTCCTGAAAAGAATTTACCAACTGGAGGCGCACCTCTTATATTTTCAATTCCTGGAGCAGCCCACTCTGGTGGCGATCTATATATGGTCAAGCCAGATTTAGTTGGAGCCTTAGAAAAGGGTCAAGAAAAATTCAAAGTCATAAAGTTGGAAGCCGTGATAGTTCCTGTCAAGAAAGTTGCTGGTGATACAGGCTTATTACAGATAAGTGATACCGCAACAGATTATGCAACTATCGACATGATTGCAGGCAATGGTCGCGAAAAAGGAACGATGACATGTGACTTTTTCAAAGATGGAAAAACTTGCTTTGTAACGCAAGCATTTCCAGTTGGAATTACTTTTGGAATGAAGTTGCGCCTTAGCCAATCTGTTTACGGATGGTTACATGGCCGCTTGAGAAATCCAGATGTGAGCGTTGCGGTAAATCCAGTAGTCAAAGATGGTGTTGACCTAACAATTGTTGCCGAACCGATGAGAGTTCCTGTTCTCTTTGGCTGGACGGAGAGCGCTAAAGCACCAGCTGGCGTACTTGCTCGTTACAGCGGGGTTCCACGACTTGGAACTGTTTACGGTGCACCTGGAAAAGCAGCTGATCGAAATGGCCCACTCGCCGAGATCAGTATGTTGCACGAGCAACTCGATGCAAGTGAAAATAGCTTGGCTGAAGTGCGAGATTGGCTCGAAGTTTTGGGGGATAAGGCAACGGTAGAGCCATATAACTGGTCTGTTCAGACAATGGTTGGTGGAAGTTCAGAAGAGATTAATAAGTGCACAAAAGATTCCAAAGCGCTCGCAGGCATAGTTTCTACAAATGCGACGATGTATTCACCAGGTGCGCCTGCATTCAATAAGGAATCTCAATCACTTGATTACAAAGTAGTTGCACCGCACTTCGCACATAACGGTGATGTATTCCTTGGAACCTATGACTTGTTGATGAGTTCGCAAGTTGCACGTTGTATTTATAGCTTTAGTAAGGCACCAATAAGTGCCACTATTTCTATCGTTAGCTCTGATGGGAATACACGCGTAGCGACAACTTCAATAAATGAGAAGAATGGCTTCCTGCACCTTGGCGCTTACGGTTTTGAATTTTCATCTCCAACAATCAAAGTTACTTTGAAGCAGGAGCCCGTGAAAGAAGTTGTAGCTCCCGTAAGAAATTCTGCCAAGCGTACGATCACCTGCTTGTTAGGAAAGACCACTAAGAAGATAACTGCGCTAAAGCCCGTATGCCCTAAGGGCTTCAAACTAAAGAAGTAGTTTTAGTTTGCTGGGCTCACTGTGGACATGTTGAAATCTTTGATCACCATGGCAGGTGCTGCGCAGCGATCGAAATAATCCGCCCATTCGCGAAGTTGTGTAATTTCAGTTGATGCAACATGTGAGATTCTAGAAAGCATCGCAATAGGGGACTCGTTCCATCGGAAATTATTGACTGCCCCGATTACTTCGCCATCTTTGACGCGGTACACGCCATCGCGAGTAAGGCCTGTAAGAAGAAGTGAACTTGGATCAACTTCGCGGATGTACCACATTGTTGTGAGCAGTAGTCCATCATCAACTTTTTTGACTAGATCTTCCATCGCCCCTGATGCACCATCGACGCTAACAACGAGATTATCGCCAACTGGTGTGTAGGCAAGTGAAGTTATCTTCGATGATGATTGCGTTTGCGCAAGAGAACTTAGAGCACCACCTTTGATGAAATCATTTCGTGTCAGACTCTGACCATTATCAAATACTGAGCTCAGTGAACTACTTGCAGTGTTTGCAACAAAAGGAATTGATTCCAAGCCTTTATAGGCGCTATCTGAATAAATATTGAGTGGCAAAGTAGATAGTTTTTCACCGATGCGAGTTCCTCCACCTTTTTTACTAAAGGCGGATCGGCCTTCAAAGGCGTCCCGCGCGCCAGCACTCCAGAGCATGTACAGAACTAAGTCACCAACTGCATTGGCTGGTAAAACCGTGTCATATTTTCCTGCTGGAATATCAATTTTATTTGCCTGCCACTGCAGGCGCTGGCGAATCTTTTCATCAACGGATGCAATAGAAACATTAGAAAAGTCGCGAGTAGCAACACCTTCAAAAGTTGATCGTGTTCGATTGTGGGATTTTCCAGTCATTTCAACGCGACCTGCTGGTTGGTCATAGCGTGCGCGGATTCCACCTTTAGAACCAACCCACGTTGTCTTGTGTGTGTGCTCTGCATAGCCAAAAAGTTCTATGCCATCAGCGACAGAGCGCTTGAACATCTCACCAAGATCAGGTGCAACTTTTGCAAAAACATCAGGACCAGTTGGATTATGCGCTTGGCTCCAATTACCAAATGAAACATTTTTAGCAATCTCGGCTGCATCATCGGCAGCACCGGCTGAGCGAGCAGATGCAATTGCTTCCTTGAGAACGGCATCAACTTGGTCGGTAGAAATATCGGTTCTCGTTACAGCACCTGCAGACATACCGCCATCGACTGCAACAAATGCAATAACTGTGATGCTTCGCTGAAGAATCACGCCATTAGTTGTTAGCGTACTATTTGCCCATCGCAAATTTGCTTGACTAGTTTCAGTAACAATGACGATGCAATCATCACTTGTGGCAGCGGCAGTGATTCGCTCGATTAGATCTTGTGCAGAAATCATGCGCCTGCCTCCTCTACTGTGTTGAGAACATTTACTTTTTCAAATATCGCAGCAGGACATCCATGACTAACGGGTGCAACTTGGCCCGGTTGCCCCTTTCCACAATTGAATGCACCACCTAATACATAGGTGGACGGGCCGCCAATAACTTTCATTGAGCGCCAGAAATCAGTAGTTGTTGCCTGATAGGCCATATCTTTTACTTGGCCAACAATCTTTCCATTTTTTACTCTGTGAAATTGCTGACCAGTAAATTGGAAGTTATATCGCTGCATATCAATAGACCACGATTTGTCACCGCGAATGTAGATGCCATCTTCCATAGAAGAGATCATCGCCTCTAGCGTTGGTCCTTGTGGATCTGGTTGCAACGAAACATTGGGCATACGCTGAATTGGAACGTGCGATGGCGAATCCGCAAATGCACAACCAAAGCTGCGCTCTTGGTTTACGCGCGCTGCAATGCGGCGGTCTGTCTGATAGCCAACGAGAACGCCATCTTTGATGATGTCCCAGCGCTGAGCAGCAACACCTTCATCATCCCAGCCCACAGTGCTCAAACCATGTTCAGTATTGCGATCTCCCGTTACATGCATTTTTGCTGATCCATATTGCAATGTATTGAGATTATCGACAGTTGCAAATGAGGTACCTGCATAGTTTGCTTCATAACCAATTGCGCGATCTAGCTCTGTTGCATGGCCAATGGACTCGTGAATTGTAAGAAAGAGATTTGAAGGATGAATAAGTAAGTCGTACTTTCCTGGTGTTACAGAGGGAGCAGCAACTTTTTCGGCAAGCAGTGTTGGAAGTTCATCAATTTCAGCATCCCAGTCATAAACGTGATTGCTCATCCATTCCCAACCAAAACCTGCAGGTTGGGCAAGCGTGCGCATGGATTCAAAACCGTGATCTCCAACTGAGATGCCCTCTAATTGGGTGTGTACGCGAACTCTTTGCTGCGTAGTGCTTGTACCTAATGAATCTGCATAGTGCTTCTGCTCTTTTACATACATTGTGTATGCACTCACGTGATTGACTGATTTTGATGCCAGCAACTTGCTGCTCAATGAAGCAAGGCGATCCAACTTTTCAGAATCAGGAATCTCAAAAGGATCAATTTCATAACTCGATACCCATTGCTTCTTTGCATAAATAGGCTCTGGAGCAAGTGCCACTTCTTCCGTTGCAAGTGGCTTACTTGTCTTAGCCATCGCAACTGCAATTGCGGCCAACTCTTTCGCTTTTGCAACTGAGATAGATGGTGAAGATGCAAAACCCCATGCACCATTGACGATAACTCGAACACCAAGCCCTACTACAGAGTCATCACTTTGTGATTCTGGTTTTGCATCACGAAGTTGCAGCAATCCTGTGCGAGTCTTCTCGATTCGAACATCAACATGTGATGCTCCAAGTGATTGCGCAGTGTCGATTGCTGCATCCGATGTGGCCTCTAAAGGAAGTGCCAGAAAGTCGGCATCTACGCTTGAATGTTTACTCATCCGAAAATCTTAGGGTATACATACGCAATGAGTGCAGTACCGACAAAGAAGCTAGGAAGCTCTTATTGGAAACTGTGGAGCGCCACCGCCATTTCAAATCTGGGCGACGGTATTTCCACTGTTGCCTATCCTTGGCTTGCATCCGCCATTACTCGTTCACCATTTCTCATTGCCTTAGCCGCAGTTGCATCAAGGCTTCCTTGGCTGATTTTTACTCTTCCGGCAGGGGTTATTACTGATCGAATAGATCGCCGAAAGATCATCGTTGCCATGGATTTTTTCCGCGGCATTCTCACATTAGTTGTTGCCGCTTTTGTATATTTTCACAGGGATTCACTGCCATCTCTCAATGAACTAACAAGCATCACAGAGATGAAGACAAATTGGACTCTCTATGTCGTCACTCTGATATCGGCTCTACTCTTTGGTTTTGCTGAAGTTTTGCGCGATAACGCGGCACAAACATTTTTGCCTTCCGTAGTAGAAACAGAAAACTTAGAAAAAGCCAATGGACGCATGTGGTCAGCGGAGGCACTAACTAACTCCTTTATTGGACCACCACTGGGGAGCCTCTTAGTTGGAATCGCAATTTTCTTACCCTTCTTTATTGATGCAGCATCATTCTTTCTCGCTGCTGCACTCATTGCCCTGATCTCGGGTTCATTTAGATCAAAGCCAATAAGTGAAGTGGTAGAGAAAACAAATTTTCGCTCTGAACTCAAAGAGGGATTTTCTTGGCTATGGAGTCATACATTGCTGCGCCCCATGGCCATTATTTTGGGAGTAATGAATGGCATCGGCTCCTTTGTTGGCGCTGTCTACATACTTTTTGCTCAAGAAATTTTGAACACAAGCGTTTTCACCTTCGCAATTCTTGGAACAGCAGGAGCGATTGGCGGAATTCTTGGCGGTTCATTTGGTCCGCGAGTTTCAAAGAAGATTGGAAGCGGAACATCCCTGGCACTCGTACTTGTTACATTCCCAATATTTCTTCTCATCATAGGTTCAACTAGTTCGTGGCAGGTTGCATGGGTTTTCACAGCCATTGAAACTTTTTTCGCAGTCTTATGGAATGTCATCACTGTCTCGCTTCGACAAAGCATCATCCCCACACAACTACTTGGCAGAGTAAATAGCGTCTATCGCTTCTTTGCCTGGGGCAGCATTCCCATCGGCATATTCCTTGGTGGCACGCTAGTAAGTCTTATGCAACAAATTCTGAGTCGAGAAATGGCGCTGCGATCTACCTTTTTTGTTGGGGCCATCCTTGCCACCCTCTTGGCCATCTTCGCCATTCCTCGTTTGACCACTGCACGCTTAGAGGCTGTTCGTTCATAGCCCCATTTCACCCCTGTCTTATTGCAAAGTATTGGCGCAATAGGGCAGACTCGCGGGTAACAAAAAGGGCCCTATGGAGTGGTCGACTCTCCGCAGCGCCCTTCTCACCCTCGAGGAGGAACTATGAAGAAATGGAACCGCAGCGTTAAAGTAGCGCTCGCAGTTGCAACCACTGCTGGATTGGTAATTGGCGTTCTTTCGCCGGCTACTGCAGCAACTCGCTCAACTGTTGTGATCATTGATTCCAATACATTCACATCACTGAACCCAAGCCACAACGAGCACAACTTGGTGCTCAATAGCAACGTTGCCTATATGTCAGGCATTGGATTTAACTACTATGACGATAAGCCAGTGTTGGTAGAAAATAAGACCTTCGGCTCATACAAGATCGTTAGCAAGTCTCCATTTAAGGTTAAGTACACCGTTAGCAAGGGCCGTGTATGGTCAGATGGCACACCTATTACAGGTGTAGACCTTTTGCTTACACATGTGATCTCTTCTGATCAGTACTCAATCGATGCAGGACTGGGTGATCCAGCTTCTGAAGATAAGGAGCCTGCTTTCGACTCAGGTGGATATTCAGGCACCTATAACACCTTGATTAAGAACATTACCTTGGCCCCTGACCGTATGTCAGTTGTCATCGAATGGAAGAAGTTCTTTCCTGACTGGGAAGTTTTTGCACCAGGAGTCTCACCTGTTCACGCATTAGTAGCTATGGCTGAAGGAAAGACAAAGCTAGGAACAAATGCGAATAACGTGGCAAATAAGAACAAGTTCCTTCGTGCCTTCCAATCAAAAGACACAGAAATGCTTCGCAAGATTGGAAAAGTTTGGTCAAATTCCTACAACGTAACTGAAGTTAATGAGAAGACGAACCCACTATTGCTCGTTGCAAACGGAGCGATGCAGGTTGAGTCTATTGTCAAGAATCAGCGAGTCACTTTGAAGTTGAACCCTAATTACAACTCAGGGCCAGCGATGAGTGGAATTGAAAAGATCGTTTACGTCACGATCCCTGATTCAACAGCTGCTGCGCAGGCTTTAGCTAATAAGGAAGCTGATTACTATTCAGCTCTAGCAACAGCAGATTCAGTTGCACTTCTCAATAAGATCAAGGGAATTACACTTGATGGCACACCTGAAGCAACCTACGAGCACGTTGAGCTTCGCTCAGGAGCAGCTCCTGGTGGCAAGGAATACACAGGTCCATTCGCTGGAATGTCACAGAAGGCAAAAGATCTGCGTACTGCAGCGCTTCTTGCTTGGCCTCGTCAAGAGATCATCGACAAGATCGTAAAGCCAGTTAACTCTAAGGCTGTTGTCATGAATTCATTGCAATACTTCCCAACCGAGCCAAATTACGGCAAGATGATTGCAGCCAATGGACTCGATAAGTTCACTGATGGAACACAGGCCCAGCGCACAGCTAAGGCACTTGCATTGGTAAAGAAGTATTACCCAGATGCAAAGGCTGGAAGCAACTCAGTTAAGATTGAGGTGCTCTACAACACATCTGCACGCCGTGCTTCACAGGCAGCTTTAGCTAAGGCTGAACTTTCTGAGGCTGGCTTCCAAGTTAACTTGAATCCAAAATCTAACTGGGGCGCACTCCTTACCGACTCAACATATGATGTTGCATTCTATGCATGGGGTAAGAGCTCACTTCTTCAGACAGGTAACTTCTCTAGTTACAAGTCAGCAGATAGCGATTCTGGATATCTCAATGCAAAGGTTGACGAAATCATCGGAGAACTAGAACTAGGAAACTACAACGATGACCAGCGATATTCTCGCTACCTTTCAATTGAGAAGCTCATGGCTGAGGATGCGGTTTCCCTACCTATCTTCCTATGGCCTACTTTGACCGCAGTAAATAGCGATCTAAAGAACATCCGACCAGGCCCACTAGTTCCTAACGGACTATGGAACTTCTGGGAGTGGAGCTACTAAGCTCAAAGAGTTATTTCTTTGACTTAGAACTAATAAGGTAGTTATGTAAGCGCTCAGATGACGCTCGTATACACGAGCGTCATCTGAGCCTTTTTCTGATTCTGTGAATAGTGAAGGAGCGCCAAGGAAATGTTTGCCTTCATCATGCGTCGCCTCGGAACACTGGGTGTGATTCTCTTTGGCTCCAGTTTTTTACTCTTCAACCTCGCGGCCTTATCTGGAGATCCGGTCGGTGAACTTCGAGCTAGCAACGAACCCGATGTGGAGGCGCGCATTGCGGCAATTACACGCTCTCTTCGCCTAGATCTGCCGCCACCTGTCCGATATTTCATTTGGCTCAGGGGAATCCTAGGTGTTTTTGTCGGTAAGTTTGATTTAGGCCAGACGAGAACATCCGAGCCAGTTGCCGTCGCAGTCTTTGACGCTATTCCTACCACTTTGCGCCTTGTCACCACCGCAGCGATTACTGCGATCGTTCTTGGAATAGCAATTGGAATTATCACTGCTCTGCGTCAGTACTCACGATTTGATTACTCGATGACTTTCTTTTCATTTCTTCTCTTCTCGCTACCTATCTTTTGGGTTGCAGTTCTGCTTAAGCAATTCATGGCGATCGAATTTAATAATTGGCTGGCAGAACCAACCATTCCACCAACAGCGATGATCACGATTGGCCTTATCTTGGGCTTGATTGTTGCAGCCGCGATTGGCGGTGACCGGAAGAAGTATTGGAGAGTTTTCTTCATCACTGCAGCAGGTACAGTCGTAACGCTCGTTCTCATGCTTCAACTCAACTGGTTCTTGAAGCCTTCTCTTGGGCCACTAGGTTTCTTCGCAGCAAGTGTTGGTGCGGCTCTTCTTATTACACAGCTATCGGTAGGGCTCCAACATAAGCCATCTCTGCGCGCGGCCCTTTGCATGTCTGCGCTGGGATTGATCTCTTACTACCCGGTTAATTGGCTCTTCAATAAGGAGAATCAGCCGCTGGTAATTTTTGGATTATTACTCCTAACAATTGCATCTGCGATTGCTGCATCGATCTTCTTTGCAAAAATTGATAGAGGCCCGGTCGTTCGAACTGCAGTGCTTACAGGAATTCTGACCGGCTTACTCATGATTCTTGATAAATTGATGCGTACCTGGGAGCCATACTTCAATACAGATGCAGTCAACGGCAGGCCAGTTCCTACTGTTGGGCAAACAAATTCACTCTTGGAATCAGATGATTACTGGATCAGTCTTCTGGATGTAGCGATGCACCTAGTTCTTCCCACTATCGCTCTTACTGCGATTTCATTCGCTGGCTATATCCGATTTTCGAGAGGAACGATGCTCGAGGTTCTCAATCAGGATTACATCAGAACGGCGAGAGCAAAGGGCCTCAATGAGCGTACTGTGATTATGCGTCACGCATTTAGAAACACAATGATTCCAATGACAACAATTATTGTTGTTGACTTCGCTTCAATTTTGGGTGGTGCAATCATCACGGAGCGAGTATTCGGATGGACAGGTATGGGAACTCTTTTCAATACCGCTATCAATTCTTTTGATCTGAATTTGCTCATGGGAGTCTTCTTCTTGACCGCCTCACTTGCGCTGCTTGCAAACTTGGTTGCGGACCTTCTCTACTCCGTGATGGATCCTCGCATTAGAGTAGGAGCGGGTGCATGATTTTCGGAAGAAAGAAAATTGAATCTGCAGATTCAGATCAAGGTTCAATTATCAATAAAGAGACGGAAGGCCTGAGCCAAGGTCAGATCGTTCGCAAGAGATTTCTGCAACATAAAGCGGCGATGATCGCAATTTTTGTATTGTCATCTATCGTCATTTTTGTCTTCTCTGCGCTGAAACAGAAGATCGGACCTTGGACATATCCAGGCTGGTGGAAATATGGCATTGAAGATCTCTCAGATTTAACAACGGGATGTAAAGACGGACTCGTTGGATGTCCTACTGCAAGCCTTCGCCCACAATGGCTTGGTGGATCGGGAATCGGTTTAGGTGAGCATCCTTTCGGTCAAGACGATATTGGTCGTGACTACTTTGCACTTGTGATGCGTGGTGCGCAACGCTCCCTCATGGTGACGGTAATTATCGGCTCCATCGGTGGTGTCATTGGGACTGTTGTGGGCGCTATTGCAGGCTTCTATCGCGGCAAAGTGGATTCAATTTTGATGCGTTTTACAGATTTCATTATTACTGTTCCCGCCATCATTATCGGCTCAGTCATCGGTTTCCACTTCGGTAATCTTGGAGTCGCCTTCCTCGCCTTTTATCTAGGTCTCTTCGCATGGACAGGGCTTTCTCGACTAGTTCGCGGCGAGTTCTTAACTTTACGTGAGAGAGAATTTGTTGATGCCGCAAGAGTTGCAGGTGCAACAAATCGCCGCATCATCTTTAAACATATTCTGCCGAACGCGGTTGGAATTATTATCGTTTCGGTTACCTTGTTGATGTCAGGAGCGATTCTTCTCGAGACAGCGCTGAGCTACCTTGGCTTTGGAGTACTTCCTCCAGATGTTTCTCTAGGCCTACTTATCAGCCAATATCAAGAATCCTTTACCACTCGCCCCTGGCTCTTCTGGTATCCAGGTATTTTCATCGTAACTATCGCCTTGTGTATTAACTTCATTGGTGATGGTTTACGTGATGCCTTTGATCCACGCCAGCGTCGACAAATTACACGCAAAGATCGTAGAGACGCACGCGTTCTAAAGAAGGCAAGTGCTCACGCATGAATAAGTATGTAAGCGATCAAGAAGAGAGCATTTACCCCAAGTGCGGTGATCAGCGAATTATCGCGCAAGCTCAGGTAACCCAAACCATTACTCATTCCATTCGCACGAAAATTGGCCAAGCGAGTACGACACAGATACGTCGCCACACCCGAGTCAGTTCGTGGGGATTCACCGGGGCGAATATATCCATCGAGTTGCAAACCCCTAATTTCACTGGAGTGGATCGTGCGGGAGTGATATCTGCCTGGAGTTTGGGCACACCAGATGCCTATCTTTGCGCCATCGCGAAGTTGCAAGAAAGCGGTGTATTTAGCTTCGATAACATCGACATCCTGCCAACCGACAATGATGGTGCTGACGGGATTGTGAATGCGCACACCCTCATCGAAAATCTCAATGCTGGGACGATGCAAAACGATGTAGATGATCAAAGCAAAGAGAGTGCACCATGCCATGACACCCACCGCATCACTCAGGCCATCACTAAAGATGCCCTGCAAGGCCATTCCAGCGAGCAGTGCGTAGGCAATGCATGCAGTCACCAGAGAACCGCGGGGTCTAAAAAATTCACGATTATTCACCGTTCTATTTTGTCACGTAAGGCGGAGGTTTCACATGTCTAATCCAGTCCTTAAAGTAGATAAATACTGTGTCGACTTTTGGGTCGATGGAGTCTGGTACCCAGCCGCCATCGATATGAACTTTGAACTTGAAGCTGGAAAAGT
Source organism: uncultured Actinomycetes bacterium (assembly GCA_903934975.1). Classification (GTDB taxonomy): domain Bacteria; phylum Actinomycetota; class Actinomycetes; order Nanopelagicales; family Nanopelagicaceae; genus Planktophila. Next base: position 15,801 of record CAIZPZ010000091.1, read on the forward strand.
CCTCGCCATCGTTGGTGAATCAGGTTCAGGAAAGTCCACGACTGCTCTTGGATTGATGAATTTGCTTGCAAGTAATGCTCGTATGTCTGGCAGCATTCTTGTCAAGGGCCAAGAAATGTTAGATGCGACCCCACACATTCTCCATCAATATCGAGGCAAAGAAGTTGCCTACATATTTCAAGAGCCAATGACAGCCCTTAATCCTGTCTACACAATTGGTTTTCAAATTGTTGAGACTTTGCGCAATCACTTCGATATTGGTCCTAAAGAGGCACATGATCGCGCCGTTGAACTAATTCGCATGGTTGATATTCCAGAACCCGAAAAATCCATCAACAAATATCCTCATCAACTCTCCGGTGGTCAGCGCCAGCGCGCAATGATTGCTCAAGCACTTGCATGCGACCCAGGATTATTGGTTGCAGATGAACCAACAACGGCGCTGGATGTAACAGTGCAAGCAGAAATTCTAGATTTGATGCGCGGACTCAAAGACAAACTCAATTCGGCCATCTTGCTCATCACTCACGACATGGGCGTGGTTGCAGATATGGCAGATGAAATCCTTGTTATGAAAGATGGAGTAACTGTCGAACACGGCAGCGCAGACCAAATCTTCAACCGCCCACAGCATCCATATACAAAAGAACTATTGGGCGCAGTTCCAAAGCTTGGATCATCGAAAAAGCGCGAACTCACGATTACAGATAAATCGCCTGTTCTCAAACTCGAAAATGTCACGATTGAATATCCAAAGCGTGGACGTATCCCAGCATTTGTTGCAGTCAAGAATTTCAACTTAGAAATTTTCCGTGGAGAAATTGTTGGCCTCGTTGGAGAGTCAGGTTCTGGAAAGACAACAGTGGGACGCGCATCTATTGGTCTGCTGCCAATCAAAGAGGGAAAGATTGAAGTCGTTGGAAACGATATAAGCCGCGCAACACAAAAAGATTTATTCTCAATTCGTCGCCATACAGGCATTGTTTTCCAGGATCCAGCAAGCTCACTCAATCCACGCCTTCCCATTGGTGAGAGCATTGGAGAGCCAATTTTCTTGGCAGGTCTTGCAAAAGGCTCTGACTTGGCCCATAAAGTTGAAGATTTACTTGATCAAGTTGAACTCCCACGTAGTTACCGCAACCGTTATCCACACGAATTATCAGGTGGTCAGCGCCAGCGCGTAGGAATTGCTAGGGCGCTTGCTCTGACTCCAGATCTCTTGATTGCCGATGAACCAACATCAGCACTCGATGTTTCAGTGCAGGCACGCTTCCTCGATTTACTTCAAGAGTTGCAAGGCAAACTCAACTTTGCATGTCTGTTCATCAGCCACGATTTAGCGGTAGTAGATATTTTGGCTCACCGAATTGCAGTAATGCAAAATGGTGAACTTGTAGAAGTTGGCGACCGTGACCAGATTCTTCAAAATGCAGATAATGCATACACACGTCGTTTGATTGCAGCGGTTCCAGTGCCAGATCCAGCAGAGCAGCGAATTCGCCGCGAAGCTCGCCTTGCCGCTAAAAACTAATCGTTAGCCTGTCCCGAACGGTGCTTGTAGCGCCCTAAGAAATCAGCCTTCATATCGGCAAAGTTTCCATCTAGGAGCGCTTGTCGCATCTGATCAACGAGTCGGACAATGAATCGCTCGTTATGAATAGTTGCAAGTGTTGCAGCGAGTATTTCCTTACCGCGAAATAAGTGGTTGATATAGGCCCGTGTGTAGTGCGTACAGGTGTAACAGTCGCATTCGTCATCTATAGCGTTGAAATCGCGCTTATATGCCCCGTTAGAGGCGTTAAAACGCCCTTCCATCGTATAGACAGCGCTAGTACGTGCAATACGCGATGCAAGAACGCAATCGAATGTATCAATTCCGTTTTCAACCCCGACAAAGAGATCTTCAGGGGCGCCAATACCCAATAAATGCTTCGGCTTATTTTCTGGAAGCACTTCATTGACCCAGGTGACGATGGTGCCGAGTGAATCTTTATCAAGGGCTCCGCCAATTCCAAAGCCATCGAATGAAATTCCAGAGGATTGCATAGCGCCCATGTCGGCCGCCGCTTTCTTGCGAAGGTCTTCATATTGAGCGCCTTGGATAACTCCGAAAAGTGCTTGATATGGCTTGCCTACTCGCAAATCTGTCTGGCGTTGATGTTCATCGAGGCAACGAATAGCCCAAGCATTGGTGCGATCAATTGCTAACTCTTGATATTTACGGGTGTTATGCAAAGTAGTGCATTCATCGAAGGCAAAAATAATGTCAGCACCGATTTGATGTTGGACCTGCATTGATATTTCAGGAGTAAAGCGATGCATCGAGCCATCGAGGTGAGACTTGAATGTCACGCCCTCATCATCGACATGGGCCAAGCGCTCTTTATTCTCGGCAATAACATCATCGGCTCTAAATGTATCGGCATTCATTGCCAGGACTTTTTTGAAACCAACACCGAGTGATAAAACTTGGAAGCCACCGCTATCGGTAAATGTTGGACCATTCCAATTCATGAATTGTGCAAGCCCGCCAGCCTCATCAAGGACATCAGGGCCTGGCTGTAAATAGAGATGGTAGGCATTGGCCAGCAGTGCCTGTGAACCAAGATCGCGCATTGACTCTGGCAATACAGATTTTACAGTTGCCTTTGTGCCAACAGGAATAAAGGCAGGGGTTTGGATATCTCCGTGAGGAGTCGAGATAGTTCCAACACGAGCAAGTGAATGCTCTTGCGAATGTTTTATCTCAAAAGAGAAATCCTTACCCATTACAAAATTACCAAATTGCAACTCGCTCAGATTCATCGAGCCATAGAGCATCTTCTTTAGTCAGGCCAAACGTTTCATAGAATGGAGTGAAGTTTGAAACAATGGCATTGCATCTAAATTCTGCAGGGGAGTGAGGGTCCGTTGCAATGCGTCGGCGCAATTCTTCAGGGCGAACTTTGCCTCGCCAGATTTGTGCCCACGATAGGAAGAATCGTTCATCCCCAGTGAGGCCATCGATAACTGGTGCTTCCTTGCCACCCAGTGAAATCTTGTATGCCTTATAAGCAATAGTGATTCCACCGAGGTCGCCAATATTTTCACCAACGGTAAGTGCTCCATTGACTGTGATATCAGGAGTCTCTTCAGGACTTAGTGAGTTGTATTGAGCGATGAGGGCGTTAGAGCGCTTTTCGAATTCAGCGCGATCACTATCGTTCCACCAGTCGACCATATTTCCATCACCATCGTATTTAGAGCCCTGATCATCAAAGCCGTGGCCGATTTCGTGGCCAATAACGCCACCAATTCCGCCATAGTTGACTGCATCATCGGCGCTAAGACCAAAAAATGGAGGCTGCAAAATTGCTGCGGGAAAGACAATCTCATTCATGCCAGGGTTGTAATAGGCATTGACTGTCTGAGGGGTCATGTACCACTCGGCGCGATCTAC
>CAIZPZ010000092.1:0-7679 GCA_903934975.1 uncultured Actinomycetes bacterium
CGCTGACGCCAATGAAGATATCGGCCCCCTTCATCGCCTCAGAAATAGTGCCGGAGAAATTATCGGGATTGCAATTATCTATAAACCAGGTACGCATCAGATCATCGCTCTTGGTACCCTGATAAATAACGCCATCCTTATCAAAACCAATTATATTTTTAGCGCCACTCTTAATAAGTAGGCGTGCGATTGCAGTACCTGCTGCCCCAGCGCCACTCATTACAATTTTGACGTCAGAGAGATTCTTCTTTACTAATTTCAAGGAATTTCTTAGGGCTGCAGAAACAACTATTGCGGTTCCATGTTGATCATCATGAAAGACAGGAATATCCAGGAGGTCGCGAAGACGACGTTCGATTTCAAAACAACGAGGAGCAGAGATATCTTCGAGATTTATACCGCCATAAACGGGAGCAATCAATTGAACGGTGCGAACGATTTCATCGACATCTTGGGAATCAATACAGACTGGCCAGGCATCAACATCTGCAAAACGCTTGAAGAGAGCAGCTTTACCTTCCATGACTGGAAGCGCTGCAGCAGGGCCAATATTTCCAAGCCCCAACACAGCTGAACCATCTGTTACAACAGCGACAGTGTTTCGTTTGATTGTGAGGCGACGGGCATCTGCTGGATCATCGGCTATTGCCTGACAAATACGCGCAACTCCAGGCGTATAAGCACGGGATAGATCATCACGTGTCTTTAGAGGAACTTTAGATTGAATCTCAATTTTTCCACCAAGGTGTAATAAGAATGTGCGATCACTAACTTTTCGGACTGTAAGTTCTGATTTCTTATCAATTGCTTTCGTAATCTCATCAGCGTGTGAAGCATCAATTGTGTCGCAGGTAATATCTATTACAACTTTTTCTAGTAATGATTCAACAACATCAAGTGCCGTAATGGTTGCGCCAGCACCAGTAATTACTGCAGTTGCAAGTGCTACTGGCTGACTAGAAGGGTGACCTTCAACGCGAATTGTAATTCCATAGCCGGGGCTAGTGGATGCCATCTAGACAACTCCGTAAAGTCGATCACCGGCATCGCCGAGTCCAGGAACGATGTAACCATGTTCGTTTAGTTTTTCATCGAGTGCACCTGTAACAATTGTGATTGGTACTTTGCTATTGGCAAATTCTTTTTCAACCGCTGCGATACCTTCAGGTGCTGCAAGGATACAAATTGCAGTGATATCAGTTGCACCAAGATCTATAAGGAAATGAAAGGCGGCAATAAGTGTTCCACCGGTTGCAAGCATTGGATCTAAAACAAAACATTGACGTCCGGAAAGATCTTCAGGAAGACGATTTGCATAAGTACTTGCTTGTAAAGTTTTTTCATCTCGAACCATTCCGAGAAAACCAATTTCGGCAGTAGGAACTAGCTTTGCCATACCTTCGAGCATTCCAAGACCAGCACGAAGAATTGGGACTACAACAGGACGAGGCTCGGCCATCTTCTTACCCTCTGTCTTTGTAACAGGAGTGGTGATTTTTACTGTCATAGTGCGTACATCGCGTGTGGCTTCGTATGCCAAGAGTGTTACAAGTTCTTCAACTAGTCGTCGGAAAGTTGGCGAATCTGTCTTTTCATCACGTAGAACCGTCAACTTGTGTGAAATTAGTGGATGATCGGCAACATGTACTTTCATACTTCCTACCTTACAGGGCTTTCTTTCTCATTCAATAAGTGAAACTATGTGCATGCGAAAGGGGGGTGTGAAATGGCAGATATATTGGACGATCACGATGACGATATCGAAGAGTTCGACGACTTAGATGAAGTCGAAGATAAAACTGAACCAGAGACCCACCTCACAGATGAAAGCGATATAGCTGTTGCTGCGTGGCATGAAGATGGACGCTGGACCCTTGCCGCATTGCCAGATGCTCACGATATTCCACAAATAATTACTCGCCTTAAAGCACAACAAACAAATGGCGGCGCCCTTGCACTTATTGCAATAGATGAAGAATTTTTTATTTTGGTCAGAGTTTTAGGAACACACATATCTCTATTTCTAAGCGATGCAACGTGCGCCCTTGATTATGAAGTCGCAGAAGAATTTCTAGAGATTGCAGATTTGCCAATGCCAGAAGATGATGATGAAAGTTTCCCTGTTGGAAACTTAGATATATTCTCTGATTTAGGAATGAATCAAATGGAAATCGAGGCAATTTGCGCCGATGAAGAATTATTTCCAGATGAGCAATTAGAGGCAATTGCATCGCGACTTGGTTTTGGTGATCAGTTTGCAGAGTTACTAGGACTGTGAACGATCAAGAATCTATGCGAGCAGCTCTAGCTGTTGCGCAAGAAGCGCTACGCACTGGTGATGTACCGGTAGGCGCTGTCATTCTTGATCAGAGTAATGCAATTATTTCTCAAGGATGTAACCAGCGAGAAGATCTTGATGACCCAACTGCACATGCAGAAATTGTTGCGATTCGCGCTGCTGCGCAATCACTTGGTACATGGCGACTCGATGGTTGCACCCTTGTCGTAACCCTTGAACCATGTGCGATGTGTGCGGGCGCGATTGCTCAATCTAGAATTTCCACACTCGTTTTTGGTGCTTGGGATGAAAAAGCTGGGGCAGTAGGTTCAGTGTGGGATCTACTTCGCGACTCGCGCTCACTTCATAAAGTAGAGGTACGCACCGGCGTTATGGCCGAGGAGTCATCAAAGCTGTTGCAGGATTTTTTCAAATCCCACCGCTAGTGCTAAATAAGTAGTTCGTACGACGGATTTAGAATCGTTAGCGAACCTTCTTCTTCGCCAACCATTCCTTCAGCGCGAAGTTGTGAACCAACTTCAAGGCCAGATATTTCGCGACGACCGATGAAGTGAAGAGTCACACCGCCTGTTTCATCCCATAGTTCAACATGAAGCAATGGCGCAGAACCACTTGCAGCAGTCTTTATCGACGTTACTTGTCCCTGTACTTGCGCACGCTTTCGCCATTGGATCTTGCCTATTGGCGTTAGGTTTTCTGCATAATGACTAATTGGTTCAATATTGATTGGTGGCGTAATAGGTTTATTAACAACATCCTTAGTTTCAACAAGAGATTTACTTGCGGCAAGTTGAACCGATACTCCTTGCCCAGATGTAATTTTGTTGACATCAAATGGCACAATCGTTGCTACAACTCGGCTCAATTGCGAAATCGGTGCTGCAATCTCTTCAGCGGTTTGATCATGAAGCAATCGTCCTAGAAAGCGTGAGTATGAACGACGAGGCAAAAGAAGCGTTAGTTCGACATCTTTCTTTTCAGTCATTCGAATTGCGTAATCAAGCGCCGAATTTGGAAGTCTACGATCTGGACAATCAATAAGTTCTAGGGCTACATCATCGAGTGCTTCTGATTCTGCCCAGGCTTTAGCAATTGCTTCCGCGCGACGATCATCTATTACAAAGTGCACCGCAGATAGATTTCTAGGTTTGAGTGAGCGCGCATATCGCACGGCACCGACTGTAGCTAGGTCAACGTTATCGACTAGAACAGTTACATCGTGGCGAGCAATAGAAGTAGCGCGTTCATTCTCTTGCTTGACCAAAAGCGCATTTTGTTCGCGTGTGTACTGAGTACGAAGGCGCAAAAAGATCATGACGAGAATCGGAGCTGTAACAAGTACCAACCAGGCACCTTCGCTGAACTTAACTATTGAAAAAATAATTACAACTAAAAGTGAAATGCTGCCCGCTAAGAAATTAATAAAGACTTTGAGGCGCCATGACTTTGGGCGAGTTCGAAGTGAATGACGCGTCATACCAAATCCAGCAAGAGTAAATCCTGTAAAGACGCCTAATGCATAAAAAGCAACTAGGTGTTCTACTGATCCGGCGGTGATAACAACAAGAAAGAGCCCGCCACCGGCAAGAAGTAGAATTCCATTTGAAAATGCCAATCGGTGTCCACGCTTTGTTAGTTGCCGTGGGAGATAGCCATCTGATGCCACGAAATTTACTAGAAGAGGAAATGCGCTATACGTTGTATTTGCACCGGCAAAGAGAATAAGCATTGTTGCTAGCTGGACCATCACGAACATAAATTGGCCAAAGGCGCCATCGCCCACAATTACCTTTGCAATTTGAGAGATAAGGGTAGGTGTTCCTGATTCATAAGGGACGGCATGAATTTTGTGTGCAAACCATGAAACTCCAAGAACGAGTGTTCCAAGAATTGCGCTCATAAGTACAAGAGTTCGGCGTGCGTTGACATGCTCTGGAGTTTTAAAGAGAGCAACTCCATCAGATATTGCTTCTAGGCCAGTTAGAGAAGAGCCACCGTTAGCAAAAGCACGAAGCAAAATAAAGATTGCTGCAAATGTAAGTAATCCTTGCTCCTGCCCAATTTCGACAGCACCTGGTTGATCTGTTGAAAGACGAGTAAGCGTTCCAGAAAATTGTCTATATAGCCCCATCGAAAATACGATTGCCATACATCCAACGAAGAAATATGTAGGAAATGCAAATGCCTTGCCAGCCTCTTTGACTCCACGCAAATTTCCGTAAGTAAGAAGAATAATGACTGCAAAAATCATTGGCATTTTCCAACTGATCAGCCCAGGAAATGTGGAAATGATTGCTGCAACACCAGCAGCAGCTTGGATTGCAAGAGTTACGATGTAATCGAGCATGAGCGCAACTGCTGCAATTTGTGCAACAACTGGACCAAAGTTATCTCTTGCAACAATGTATGCACCACCAGTTTTGGTGTAAACATCAATTACGTTTCTGTATGAAAGCGTAATAATTAATAAAATCACTAGCACGACAGCAGTCATTGGCATCAAAATCGCAAATGCAGCTAAACCAAATGCTGGAAGTAAGGCAATGAGTATTTGTTCGCTGCCATAAGCAGAAGAAGAAATACAGTCAGAAGAGAGAATTCCGAGGGCGTAACGCTTTCCTAAACGCTGATGACCTAGTGAATGTCGATTGAGCGCACCGCCTAAAAACCGACGCTTAATTCTGTACGAAAGTGGATCACTTACATGTGCGTGATCTTGCAACGCAACAGGTTCTGGCGCGCCATCGGTCCAAGATTTTGGCACTGAAAACTCCTTTGCGCGACGCCACTAGCGCCTCATATTGCGAACTTAGTATGCTCATCTTATGCGCACTCAAATGTATATCGATGGTCAATGGGTCGATGGCATTGGGAAAATGCCAGTTTATGATCCCAGCGACGGCTCAGTAATTGCTGAAGTTGCCCTAGCCGGAGATAAGGAATGCGAAGCAGCTCTCGCAGCAGCGGATAAAGCGGCTGCTTCATGGGCAAAAAGTGCTCCACGGGTTCGCGCGGAAATCTTGCGCAAAGCATTCGAAATAATGACGGCAGAAGCAGATTCGATTGCAACTATTGTTTCTAAAGAAAATGGAAAAGTTCTCAGCGATGCGAAAGGGGAAGTTCTCTATGCCGCCGAATTCTTCCGTTGGTTCTCAGAAGAGGCCGTTCGCGTTTCTGGTGATTTTCGTAAATCCCCAAGCGGTGATAAGCGAATCCTTGTAACCCACCAACCTATTGGTGTTTCACTCCTAATTACTCCATGGAATTTCCCAGCAGCAATGGCTACTCGCAAAATAGGTCCAGCTATTGCCGCCGGTTGCACAATGATTTTGAAACCAGCAAGTGAAACCCCTCTAACCGCGCTCGCAATCGTTGACATCATGGAACGCGCAGGAGTTCCAAAGGGTGTTATAAATATTATTTTGCCTGAAAAAGTTGGAGCATCAATTTCTAAAATGCTCCACGATCCACGCCTTCGTAATCTTTCATTCACTGGATCAACCGAAGTCGGACGTATCTTGCTCAAAGATGCAGCAGATCGCGTTATTCGCTGTTCTATGGAACTTGGTGGCAACGCACCATTTGTTGTATTTGATGATGCAGATATTCCTGCTGCAGTTCAAGGTTTGATGCTTGCAAAGATGCGCAATGGTGGCGCAGCATGTACAGCTGCAAATCGAGTTTATGTTCAACGCCCAGTAGCCCAAGAATTCGTTGCCGAATTTAGTAAAGCAATGGGTGCACTCGTGATGGGTAAAGGAACGGATTCTGGTGTGCAACTCGGCGCCAGTGTTTCCATGAAAGAGCGTAATAAGATTGCAGAGTTAGTAACTAATGCAGTCAAGGCTGGAGCAAAAGTTATTACTGGTGGCACGACACCGGCAGGTGATGGCGCTTTCTATCCAGCAACAGTTATTACCTGCGAAAAAGACAATGACATTTTGCGCCACGAAGTTTTTGGCCCAGTCGCACCGATAGTTACTTTTGATACCGATGAAGAAGCTATCGCACTCGCTAATGACACTGATTTTGGTCTCATTAGTTATGTATTTTCGGGCGACCTTGCTCGCAGTATTCGTACGGCGGAGGCAATCGAATCAGGAATGGTTGCAATCAACCGCGGAGTTATTTCAGATCCAGCAGCGCCATTTGGCGGGGTAAAACAAAGCGGATTAGGCCGTGAAGGTGGCTTCGATGGAATTCATGAATTCTTGGAGACAAAATACATTGGAGTCGAGATTTAAATTACTCTACATCCAGAATTGTAGATGCCTCAGTGTGTGCAAAAAATCCAGACAAGTCACGCATTTTGTCCTGCTTGCGCCAGCCTATTCGGGTCCGACCAATGTTCACAAAAGACTCTCCGTTGTCGTGTGAAATCTTAAACTTACAGTCAAAAAATTCTAACTTGTAGAAACCAATACTGTTCTTAATTGGGACTCTAATAGTTTTAGCTCTAAGCAACTCAATAGCTTGCTTTCGATATCTCTCTGACTGGGATTCTCCTAAATCCAAGATTAGCCCAAAAAATCTCTCCTCCCACTCAGATTTTTCAGCACCAGAGTAATCATTCATGTTCCTACTTTATCTCACGTGCCACACTTTAGGGGTTTTGATTTATTTGAACGCGCTTTAACTGTTCTTAGCAACTTTCCGTTGATCTTTGCTTCAGAAAAAGCAACGCCATAGTATGTGGTTTCTTGTTCATTCATACATTCTCGATACGTTTGCCAATTCTTTACCCTGAATCCTGACGACTTAGGGTTAGCCGGATCAGTCCGGAATTCTTTGACAAAATGATCGGAGAATCGTCCTACTTTGTAGATCGTTACAGTCAAAATCACATTATTCTGCAAGAAATTACATCTAGATTCAGCATCGACCTTTACCGCTCGAATACCTCTCCGTTCCTGCAGGAATGTAGAAATATGTGGATCACCCACTTCGATGAAGCATCGAGTTTTTGGTCCCAGTGAATCAGCAGCCGTTGATATAGCAGTGAAGTGATTGGATAGAAGGAATAAGGTGAATAACAGAGTGGATATTCTTTTCGTAGGAATTTTCATTCCGTAAGGGTGGAGAATTCTTTCGAGAGACGTAAAAGTTATCCACAATCAACCTTCTTGCGGAGGATGAGGGATTTATCCCCTTCAACCTGGGTAATTCCCCGTTTTTTAGGTAAACGGGTCATAACAATGTAAATTCTGGAGGTATGGCCAAGTGACAACCAAGTTTAGAGAAATAAGTTCGATAATTTACAAATGCGTCAAACTTTCCAGAATCTAAGAAGAGTTCCTCTTGCAACTTCACTCTTGGCGGTTCTTGCGGGAATACTTGCGAAGCTTTCTTTAACCAAAGGCGATCTCTTACCCGGGCTCGA
>CAIZPZ010000093.1:0-3582 GCA_903934975.1 uncultured Actinomycetes bacterium
CTGCTTCTTCCACAATCGCTAATTCGCTAATTAGGTCGCTACCGGGTTTCTTTTTTCGGGCAATCATCAAATCATGAACATATGTCGCAAATTCAGAGGCTGCACGCCGAGCTCCAGCTTGGCTCTCTGGTGTTGGATCAACTTCATACATCTTTACAATCGCTTGCGACCAAGGACGCAACAAATATTCATCTTCAACTGGAAAATCCAATAATGCAGCAATGACTTTTACTGGAAGTGGTTCTGCATAATCAGCGATAACATCAAAATCTTTCTTTAGCGCAATCTGATCCAGTAATTCTTGAGTCAGGGATTGAATTTGAGGCGCCAGCGCATCGATTCGACCTCGGTTAAATGCTTTCGCTACTAAAGAACGCAGGCGAGTGTGTTTTGGGGGTTCACTATCCAAAATTGAATCTGAATGTAACCAATTGAAATCAAACCACTCATCTTCTGGCACACGAGGTCGATAGATTCTTCCCAAGGACTTATTACGTAGAACATCATTTGCATCACGATGTTTTGCTGCTAGAAAAAGTCCGAGCTCGTCATGCCAGACGGGTTTTCCCTGCGCGCGTAACTCTGCTAGCCCGGGATATGGGTTAGCAATGAAATCTGGATCTTTGAAATCAAGCATTCTTACTTATCTAAATTATCTGGTCCAAATGCCCACGGCAAAAGATGAGCCATATCTTTGGCGCCCTCAGGTGTCATATGTACTAAATCATTTCCGCCATGTTCAAATAGAAGTTGGCGACAACGTCCACAAGGAGACAAGAACTCACCTTGTGCATCGACGCAAACGATTGCTATGAGGCGACCGCCACCGGATAAAGCTAAGTTCGAAACTAGTCCGCATTCTGCGCAAAGACTAAGTCCGTAGCTTGCATTCTCAACATTACAACCGGTGACAATTCGCCCATCATCGACGAGGGCTGCAACACCTACAGGAAATTTTGAGTATGGAACGTAAGCGCTCTTCATTGCAGTTTTTGCGCTCTTATGTAATAAATCCCAATCAATATTTATCATTGGGTGATTCTAAGGTGATTAGTGCGTAAGGGCTACATCTCTGGAGAGAATATTTCGCTTACGCCCTAATTGTTTAGTAAGGTAAACCCACTATTCGAATTCATAAAGGGGGCTGCGGTGTCATTGAAAAACCGTCCCACCCCTGAGCAAATCAAACGCTTACCAAAAGCTCTACTTCATGATCACTTAGATGGTGGCCTTCGCCCACAAACAATTATTGATATCGCACAAGAAATTGGTTACGCATCACTCCCCACACACGATGCTAAGGAGTTAGGGGATTGGTTTCGAGAAGCATGTGATTCAGGTTCGCTCGTTCGATATCTAGAAACCTTCTCTCACACAATCGCTGTCATGCAACGACGCGAAGATATTGTCCGCGTTGCTCGCGAATGTGCAGTAGATCTAGCGCGTGATGGCGTTGTTTATGCAGAGGTACGTGGAGCACCAGAACTCTTTACACATAACGGACTAACAATGTCGGATGTAATTGAAGCAACACTGGAGGGCTATCGCCTTGGCGAGGCAGAAGCAAAGGCCGAAGGTTTTACTATCCGTGTAACGTCGATTCTTTGTGGAATGCGACAGAACAAGTTGTCACAGGAAGTCGCAGAATTAGTAGTCAAATATCGCGACGCAGGAGTTGTTGGTTTTGATATTGCCGGCCCTGAAGATGGTTTCCCACCTAGTGATCAGATAGAAACTTTTGATTACTTGCGTCGCGAAAATGCTCACTTCACAATCCACGCAGGGGAAGCGTACGGTTTGCCATCAATTTGGGAAGCAATTCAATTATGCGGTGCCGAGCGCCTAGGTCACGGAGTGCGAATCATCGATGATATTGATTTCTCTGGACCAAACGCAAAACTCGGACGACTCTCTTCATACGTACGTGATCGTCGTATACCTCTAGAACTATGCCCTACTTCAAATTTGCAAACTGGAGCCGTTCATACAATCAAGGAACATCCAATCGGAAAGTTAGCAAAATTGAGATTTAGAATCACCTTGAACACAGATAATCGATTGATGAGCCAGACATCGATGTCTCATGAGATGAATGAAGTAGTCAATGCCTTTGACTGGAACTTTACAGACTTACAGCGCGTCACAATAAATGCACTCAAGAGCGCATTTATCCCATTTGAGGAACGACTCGCAATTATTGAAGAGGTTGTAAAACCAGCTTATTTATCAATCTCTGCTGAGTAATTTTTTTAGAGGTCCTCGCAGTACATCTAAGTGCGATTGCGCTATTTTTTCATCAGAGGCAATTACCTCTACGTAACATTTCATCTTTGGTTCAGTGCCACTTGGGCGAATAATGACGCGAATACCACCTGAAAGCCAGATTCGAATTCCATCTGTCGGTGGCAATTCATGTGATGGTTTGGCCAAATCATCGATTGTTTCAACATTGATGCCTGCAATTTCACGTGGTGGATTGGCACGAAGATCAGCCAAAATGAGATCCATTTTGCTCAAATCAGAAAAGCGAATAGATATTTGCTCTGTCGCGTGAAAACCATCCCTCTTCCAGACATCATTGAGTAAATCTTGCAAAGTCCTATTTTTCTGGGCGAGATCACTAGCGATTTGAGCAAGATAAAGTGCTGCAGATATTCCATCTTTATCATTGACAGTTTTTGAATCAACACAGTAACCAATCGCCTCTTCATAACCAAAAGTGAGATTTTCTATCTTTGCTAACCACTTAAAGCCGGTCAGAGTCTCTTTGAAATCTAGTGAATAGTGATGAGCAATCTTTTTTAGGGCAGAGGATGAAACAATGGAATTAGCAAATATTCCTGTCTTTATTGTGCGCGCAATCGACTCACCAAATATGACTCCAAGTTCATCTCCACGCAACATTCGCCACTGTCCCTGCATATCCTTTATGGCAGCGGCGCACCGATCGGCATCAGGATCATTAGCAATTACTAAATCGGCATCAAATGTACGTGCAGTCTCTAGCGCTAAATCAATAGCACCAGGCTCTTCAGGGTTTGGAAATACAACAGTTGGAAAGTCTGGGTCAGGCTTTGCTTGTGCATCGACAAGGATCAGAGATGCAAAACCACTGGAGTGAAATACTCGCTGCACCGTTTCTGTACCCACTCCATGCATGGCCGTGTAAACAATCTTGAGATCTGCAGGGTTTTTAGCAAGGCGAGCGGTGCGATGAATGTATTTCTCGATTACCTCTTCACCTAAAACTTCCCATTCATTGCTTCGCGCAACAGATTTGAGGGAAGTTATACCTGCAATTTCTTGAGCAATTGATGCATCTGTTGGATTTACTATTTGTGAAGAGTTGTAGTTGATTCCATCGACAACCCCGCCCAAATAAACTTTATAACCATTATCTTGAGCGGGATTATGACTTGCTGTCACCATAATTCCAACGTCACAGCCAAGTTCTTTTGTTGCAAAAGCTAACACTGGAGTCGGTAGGGGGCGAGGCAAGACAAATACTTTCATTCCCGCACCTGCAAATATTTGCGCGCTATCGCGTGTGAATTCTTCAGAGCCGTAACGCGCATCGCGCCC
>CAIZPZ010000094.1:0-1551 GCA_903934975.1 uncultured Actinomycetes bacterium
CATGGAATTTAGCTTGCGTCAGATTCACGCAGACGTTGCGAAATAACTTCAGTAACGCCATCACCGCGCATCGTGACACCGTAGAGCGCATCAGCAATTTCCATTGTGCGCTTCTGGTGAGTAATGATGATTAATTGAGAACTTGCACGAAGTTCTTCCAAAATCACAAGCAAGCGACCAAGGTTGACATCATCGAGGGCTGCTTCAACTTCATCGAGTACATAGAAGGGGCTTGGACGCGCCTTGAAGATTGCAACAAGCATGGCGACAGCTGTAAGAGATTTTTCTCCACCTGAAAGAAGTGAAAGGCGCTTGATTCTCTTTCCTGGAGGGCGCGCTTCTACATCTACGCCAGAAATCAAAGGATTATCGGGATCGGTCAAAATCAAACGACCATCTCCGCCAGGGAAGAGTCGAGCAAAGATATCTTCGAAGTGCTTAGCTGTTTCTGTGTAAGCCTCCATAAAGATCTGCTGTACACGGTCGTCAACTTCTTTGATGATGTCGAGCAAATCCTTCTTTGTGTTCTTCAAATCTTCCAACTGCTCTGCAAGGAATTTCAATCTCTCTTCAAGGGCTGTGAACTCTTCGAGTGCAAGTGGGTTTACTTTGCCAAGGAGTGCCAATGAGCGCTCTGTTGCAGCGAGGCGCTTTTCTTGTTGATCACGGCGATAGGGAACCATCTCCGTTGCAACAATTTCACCTGTCTCGGTTTCAAAAAATGTTGGAACATCTTTATCTGGACCGTATTCATTGACGAGTGAGGTGAGATCGATGCCGAACTCTTCAACTGTTTTTGCTTCAAGAGTTTCAATACGCAAGCGCTGTTCAGCTCGTGCAATCTCATCGCGGTGAACACTGGATGTGAGTTGATCTAGTTCGGAAGTGAGTTCGCGACCACGTGTTCGAATCGTAAGAGTTTCACCTTCACGTGATGCACGTGATTCTTCAAGTCGTGCACGCTCTGTTGCAGCCTTGGCAATCGAGCGCTCAATATGAATGAGTGCTTCATATGCCGCCTCTGCAATTGCTTGTGAAATAACCGCACCACGTGCGCGAGCTCCGCGACGTGAGAGCGCACGCTCTGATGCTTCACGTTCTGCCTTTGCAGATGCTTCAAGGGCGGCAGCGCGCGCTCCAACTGAATCAACACGCTCTTCAATTGTGCGAACAGCAAGGCGTGCTTCAACTTCTACAGTTCGAGCTTGCGAAACCATATTACGTAAATCTTCGGTATGGGTGTGATCCGGTTCGCTGACTTCACCACGTTGTTCTAATTGTTTTTGCGCGATTGCTAAATCTTCTTCATCGCGTGATTTTGCAGCAGATGCCTCTGTAATCGATGCTTGAAGTCTTTCAACTTCAGCCATTGCAGATTTCATATGTTGGCCAGAGACTGCAAGTTGCTCAGTGAGGGCAGCAATTCGTGCATCAGATTCATTGAGCTTAGACAGCGCAATATCGAATGCGCTCTGCTTATCGCCGACTTCTGTTGTCACAGTTGAGATTTCGAATCGGAGTCGATCGCAATTATGAACGAGTGTCTCTAAC
>CAIZPZ010000095.1:0-2110 GCA_903934975.1 uncultured Actinomycetes bacterium
CGGCGGCATCGACGTCATCTCCGCGTTCGAAAGTCATTGGAGTTCCAAATGAAACCAAAACTGTGTAATTCTTGCGACGCAAATCTTTCTTCAAGCCCTTAGTCCAAATACGTTGACTTCCCCAAATAATTGTTGGGATTACAGGAACGCCTGCGCCCATTGCTAAACGCACCGCCCCAGATTTGAGCTCTTTGATTTCAAAACTAGTTGATGTGGTTCCTTCAGGAAAGATTCCAATAATTTCGCCAGCTTTGAGTGCGCGAAGTGCGGCAACAAATGAACCAGAACCATTTTCGCGATCCACGCTGATGTGATGCATTCCGCGCATGAGTGGACCGGCAACTTTGTGAGCAAAGATTTCTTTCTTTGCCATAAAACGAATGTAGCGATCAACAGGAAGTGCTGCGGTACCAACGAGAGCAAAATCCAAATAACTCACATGATTGATGGCAAGAATTGCGCCACCTTTATGAGGAATATTTGTATCACCAGAAGAATGAAGTTGTATTCCTAGATATTTCCAGAAGGCTTTGATAACACCAATTACTGGGGGATAAACAAGATCAGCCACGTGATGCTTTTGCTTCCATCGCTTGCTTGTAAAGTCTTCCTGCGCGATAACTTGAGCGCACAAGTGGACCACTCATAACTCCGAGGAAGCCAATCTCTTCTGCCTCTTTTGCATGCTCAACAAATTCTTCTGGCTTTACCCAACGCTCAACGGGATGGTGCTTGATAGTTGGGCGAAGGTATTGAGTAATGGTGACAAGGTCGCAACCTGCATCGTGCAAATCTTGAAGTGCCTGAAAAACTTCTTCATGAGTTTCACCAAGTCCAAGAATGAGGTTGGACTTTGTTATCAAACCAAAATCGCGAGCCATGCCAATGACCTCAAGTGATTTGTCATAAGAAAAACCGGTGCGGATTTGCTTGAATATTCGGGGGACTGTTTCTAAGTTATGAGCGAAGACTTCAGGGCGAGTTTCAAAGATTTGATTGAGTAGTTCAGGCTTTGCGTGGAAATCTGGTGCGAGCATCTCAACACCACAACCTGGGTTGAGTTCGTGAACTTGGCGAATTGTTTCGGCGTAGAGCCACGCGCCTTCATCTTCTAGATCATCGCGAGTAACACCTGTAATAGTTGCGTACTTCAATCCCATTGCTTTTACAGATTCGCCAACTTTGCGTGGTTCGGTGCGATCGAGAGCATCTGGTTTTCCAGTATCGATATTACAAAAACCGCAACGACGTGTGCACTTATCGCCACCGATCAAAAATGTTGCTTCTTTATCTTCCCAACATTCAAAAATATTTGGACATGCTGCTTCTTGGCAGACAGTGTGCAGGCCTTCACTCTTTACGAGTGTTCGAAGACGTGTGTATTCAGGACCCATATTGGCACGAGTCTTAATCCATTCAGGTTTGCGCTCGATAGGTACAAGTGAGTTACGTGCTTCAACACGAAGTAACTTGCGACCCTCTGGTGCCAATGTCATGCGCTTACCTTCCGTAGAGCGTCAATCATATGGCGCTGCACAATGGGTGCAACATCACTCACGCTTACATCCCTACCCAATTCCATCGCTAACGAGGTGACATCGGCATCGGCTATGCCACAAGGGATTATCTGCCCAAAGGCGCTCATATCTGGATTCACATTGAGTGCAAAGCCATGCATTGTCACACCTTTAGCAACGCGTATTCCAATAGCTGCAATTTTTCTTTCTCCGCGACTATCGACAACCCAAACGCCAGATCGTTTAGAAATACATTGCGCTGTAATTCCAAACTCTTTGCATACTTCAATGAGAGCGGCTTCTATAGTTCTAACAAAACCAACAAGTTCATGCGGATTTGCAAGACGAACAATTGGGTAACCAACTAGTTGTCCAGGACCGTGCCATGTGATTTTTCCACCGCGATCTACATCGACAACAGGAGTTCCATCCATTGGTTTTTCACTATCTAATGTGCGACGTCCTGCTGTATAGACAGATGGATGTTCTAATAAAATAAGTGTGTTTTCTAATGAACTCTGAGAAACTTCTGAATGAATTGCTCGTTGTGTTGCTAAAGCAGTGTGATATTCAACTAATCCCGCATGAATAAC
>CAIZPZ010000096.1:0-1535 GCA_903934975.1 uncultured Actinomycetes bacterium
CTGATGAAGAAGATCAAGGGCCGAAATATCTCAACACTTCAGAGACCCCAATTTATAAGAAGAGCCAAGTTCTCTACGGTTTAGATGTTGCAAAGAAAGAGATAGCAAAGAAACGCCAAGCAGTAATCGTTGAGGGCTACACCGATGTCATGGCAGCTCACTTAGCGGGAATAACAACTGCTGTTGCAACGTGCGGAACCGCATTTGGCGCAGACCATATTCGAATATTGCGCAGATTACTTATGGATGACGACTCATTCCGTGGCGAAGTGATTTTTACCTTTGATGGCGATGCAGCGGGACAGAAGGCGGCACTTCGCGCATTTGGCGAAGACCAAAAGTTTGTAACTCAAACTTTTGTTGCCGTGGAACCAGATGGCCTAGATCCATGCGAACTCCGTCAAGAAAAAGGTGATTTAGCGTTGCGTGATTTGATTGCGCGACGCGTCCCACTCTTTGAATTCGCTATACGTGCAGAGCTCAAACATCATAAATTAGATACTGCCGAAGGGCGCATCAATGCACTCAATGCAGCGGCCCCTCTCGTTGCACAAATTCGCGATAAGTCTTTGCGTCCAGAGTACACACGCTTACTTGCAGGCTGGCTCGGCGTCGAAGTTGAAATTGTTTCTTCAGCTGTAGCGCAAGGAGCAAAGAATCGCCCTGTTGCCACTAGTAGTGAAAATTCGCAACCGTTAGCAGATAATTCCTGGCGCCCAGATCCAAATGAAGCACGACTTATCTTGGAGCGAGAAGTTCTCAAAACAAGAATTCAAGAGCCATCATTATTTGGTGAGGCAAATATTTTGTGGAAAGAAATTGAAACAACTGGATTTACTCATCCCGCATATCGGGAGATGCGCACGCTAATCGATGAAAAATCCCCGGATGGATCACTCACTATTGAACTTATAGAAAATGAAAATATGAAAGCACTCTTTACCGAACTAGCGGTAGAGCCAATTCGCTCCGATGGAAAAGTTGCCGATCACTATGTCGCGAGTATCGTTGCTAGATTGCGCGAAGTTGCTATCTCTCGCGCAATTGCAGAATTGAAGTCGAGTCTTCAACGACTCAATCCCGTTGAAAATGAGATTGAATACAATGCCGCTTTTGCCTCACTTGTCGCGCTAGAAAGCGCCAGACGAACACTCCATGATGTTGCCCTGGGTGGCTTGTAGCAGATTTCGACCCAGCGCCCCTCGTGCGCTAGAGTGTGCGTTCGCAGGATGTACGTGCACTATTCCCTGATAGCTCAATGGCAGAGCAGCCGGCTGTTAACCGGCAGGTTCTTGGTTCGAATCCAAGTCAGGGAGCCATATATAGGAATTCCCAGTAACTAGGCAGGAACTTCCCAGTAAATGGAATTAGTATCTCTTTATGAATTCTTTGCAGATATCTCTTCGTAAATCTGCTGCATCGTGGCGTAGTCAAGCAATCCATATTCGACTCATTCGCCTCTGGCTTGGTGTTACATGGATATATGCCGGTTGGGATAAGGCAAGTGATTCAGGTTTTCTTACACAAGGTTCGCC
>CAIZPZ010000097.1:0-25064 GCA_903934975.1 uncultured Actinomycetes bacterium
GAGCGTGCAGTAGGGCTCTAAAGCCCCGATAGACTTACGCCTTCATTAGATAAGAGTTGGAGGGCCGATGAGCGATTACGAGAAAATCGCGATGCTCGGCCTGACATATGACGATGTCTTGCTACTTCCTGATGCATCTGAGGTCGTTCCTTCCGAAGTAAATACAGCAACACATCTGACTCGCAATATTGCCCTCGCAATTCCATTGGTTTCATCCGCGATGGATACAGTCACTGAATCCGAGATGGCAATTGCAATGGCTAAAGCTGGCGGTATTGGAATCATCCACCGTAACTTGCCGATTGAAGCGCAAGTAACACATGTGAAATTAGTAAAAAATGTTGGATTAGCTGGCGCAGCTGTTGGCGTTGGCGATGACGGCTTTGCTCGTGCACAAGCGCTCATCGAGGCAGGTGTCGACGTTGTTGTCGTTGATACAGCCCATGGACATCACCGAGCAGTCTTAGATGCGATTGAGCGAATCAAAAAGTTTTCAGCAATTACTGAAATTATTGGCGGCAATGTTGCAACACGCGCTGGTGCGCAGGCCCTGATCAATGCAGGAGCGGATGCGGTAAAAGTTGGTGTAGGCCCAGGTTCAATTTGTACAACACGTGTTGTTGCAGGTGTTGGTGTTCCGCAGATAACTGCAATTCTTGAAGCAAGCAAAGCATGTGCCAAAGCAGGTATTCCACTTATTGCCGATGGTGGACTTCAATATTCTGGTGACATTGTGAAAGCACTTGTTGCTGGTGCAAACTCAGTAATGCTTGGTTCACTTCTTGCCGGATGCGCAGAATCACCTGGCGAACTTGTTGAAATTGATGGACGAAAGTACAAGGCATATCGCGGTATGGGCTCCCTTGGCGCAATGCAATCTCGAGGTGAACAAAAGTCATATTCTAAAGATCGTTACATGCAAGACGATGTTTTATCTGAAGACAAATTAGTTCCTGAAGGAATTGAAGGACGCGTTGCTTACAGTGGCAGCGTTGCAGAAGTGACACATCAATTAGTTGGTGGCCTGCGATCAGGTATGGGATATGCAGGAGCTCCAGATATTGCAACACTTCGACGCGAAGGTCGCCTCATTCAAATAACAGCAGCAGGCTTGCAAGAGAGCCACCCGCATGATGTTTTACACGTTGCCGATGCACCAAATTACCAAGGTAAGAAGTAGGGGAGCCCGCCATGAGCGATATTGAAATTGCACCAGGAAAGCGCGCACGTACTGCTTATTCTTTTGACGATATTGCCATTGTGCCAAGTCGTCGTACCCGCGACCCAGAAGATGTTTCAACTGCCTGGCAGATAGATGCATACAAATTTGATCTTCCAATGCTTGCTGCGCCAATGGATTCAGTTGTCTCACCGGATACTGCAATTGCTATTGGAAAACTAGGCGGACTTGGTGTTCTCAACCTTGAAGGCCTTTGGACTCGCTATGAAGATCCACGTATTCCACTTGGTGAAATCGCATCGATGCCAGATAAGCATGCAACAAAGCGCATGCAAGAAATTTACAGCGCACCGATTCAACCAACTCTTATCAAAGAGCGTATCAAGCAGATTCGTGATGCAGGAATAACTGTTGCAGCTTCTCTTTCGCCACAGCGCACCGCTCAATTACATAAAGCAGTAATCGATGCAGGTGTCGACATTTTCGTTATCCGCGGAACAACAGTCAGTGCTGAACATGTTGCATCAGAGGCAGAAGCACTCAACCTCAAGAAATTTATTTACGAACTCGATGTCCCAGTAATTGTTGGTGGCGTAGCAACTGCAACAGGTGCACTTCACCTCATGCGCGCAGGTGCTGCAGGTGTACTCGTTGGATTTGGTGGCGGTTCTGCACATACCACTCGTAAAGTTTTAGGCATCGAAGTTCCAATGGCATCTGCAGTTGCAGAAGTTGCCTCTGCTCGACGTGAATATCTAGATGAATCTGGCGGGCGTTACGTTCACGTGATTGCCGACGGTTCAGTTGGTCGCAGCGGAGATATTGCAAAAGCAATTGCAATGGGCGCTGATGCAGTAATGATGGGATCACCACTTGCAAAAGCAGTTGAAGCGCCAGGCCTTGGTTGGCACTGGGGACCAGAGGCGCATCACCAAGTTTTGCCACGTGGAGAGCGCGTTGCAGTTGGTACAACTGGAACTCTTGAAGAGATTTTACTTGGACCATCACATGCAGCTGATGGCTCAATGAATCTCTTTGGCGCACTCCGCCGCGCAATGGCTACATGTGGTTACTCTGATGTGAAATCTTTCCAGCGAGTAGAAGTAATTATTCATCGTGCCTAAAGAAGTTCCTGAAAGCGGCGCCGTACTTGTCGTCGACTTTGGGGCTCAGTATGCGCAACTCATCGCACGTCGAGTTCGTGAAGCGGATGTATTTTCCGAAATAGTTCCCTCAACAATTACTGCAGCCCAAGTCAGAGAAAAATCACCTGCTGCAATTGTTTTATCGGGTGGTCCATCCAGCGTCTATGCAGAAAATGCTCCTAGTTTTGATGCAGAAATATTTGAACTTGGTATTCCTATCTTTGGTATTTGTTATGGCTTTCAAAAGATGGCTGCAGCACTCGGTGGTGTAGTTAGCCAGACGGGAAAATCAGAATTTGGTCGCACAGATCTAGTTGCGAAAACGTCAACTAAGTTATTTACCTCCATTCCAGAAAAGCAAAAGGTATGGATGTCACATGGTGATGCGGTTTCACAAGCACCAGCGGGTTTCACGGTGTGCGCATCTACTGCTGACACACCGATTGCAGCATTTGAAAATGAATCAGGAAAATTAGCTGGCGTTCAATTCCACCCAGAAGTTCTACATTCTGAGCACGGCCAAGCAATTTTGAAGAATTGGTTACTCAACATCGCGGGATGCACACCAACATGGACAACAGCAAATATTGCTGAAAATGAAATTGCAAAAGCTAAAGAAATAATTGGTAGCAAGAGAGTAATTTGCGGTTTATCAGGTGGCGTCGATTCTGCAGTTGCAGCAGCCATTATTCAACGCGCTGTTGGATCACAACTTACCTGTGTATTTGTTGATCACGGATTATTGCGCAGTGGCGAATCTGAGCAAGTTCAGCGTGATTTTGTTGCAGCAACAGGTGTGGATTTAGTTGTTGTTGATGCCGTTTCCCAATTCTTAGATGCACTTGCAGGTATTATTGACCCTGAAGAAAAGCGCAAAATTATTGGCCGCGAATTTATTCGTTCATTTGAAAAAGCTGCTCGCGATATTGCTGCGGGAGGAGAAGTCGAATTCTTAGTTCAAGGCACTCTCTATCCCGATGTTGTTGAATCTGGCGGGGGAACAGGCACTGCAAATATAAAGTCACACCATAATGTTGGCGGCCTACCTGATGATCTAAAATTTACGTTGGTTGAACCTCTTCGCACTTTATTCAAAGATGAAGTTCGTCAGGTGGGAATCGAGTTAGGACTTCCTGAGGAAATAGTGTGGCGCCAACCATTTCCTGGCCCAGGACTCGGCATTCGCATTATTGGCGCAGTCAACAAAGAACGCTTAGAAATATTACGCCATGCCGATTCCATTGCACGCGCTGAACTAAAATTAGCGGGCTTAGATCGCGATATCTGGCAATGCCCCGTTGTCTTATTGGCAGATGTGAGAAGTGTGGGAGTTCAAGGTGATGGTCGTACATATGGTCATCCAATCGTGTTACGTCCCGTATCTAGCGAAGATGCAATGACTGCAGATTGGTCAAGAGTTCCGTATGATGTCCTTGAAAAGATTTCAACGCGGATCACTAATGAGGTTCGCGAAGTAAATCGAGTGGTTCTCGACATCACGAGTAAGCCACCAGGAACTATTGAGTGGGAATGATATGAAACGCACTATTGGCATTGCAGTAAGTGTTGCTCTTTTGGCATCAATATTTACAACATCACCAGCGCTAGCTGCTGATCCAAAAGTAAAGCCACCCAAGTGCACAAAATCAAAGGCTGTTCCTCATGACCCAAAAAGAGTTGTGCAACCTACAAAGAATCTCAAAGCACTTCCACGAACAATCACTTTTTATACAAACTGCGGAAATATTGTTGTTGAAACCGTAGGCAAGAAAGCGCCTGTAACAATTACTGCGCTCACCACTCTTGCCAAGGCAGGGTACTTCGATCAAAGTCTCTGTCACAGACTTACAACTCAAGGTTTATTTGTTCTCCAGTGTGGAGATCCAACAGCGAGTGCAGGTGGTAGCCCAACAGGATGGAAGGGTTACGTTGATGAGAATTTGCCAACTGGAAAGATACTCACATATCCAGCGGGCACTGTTGCAATGGCAAATTCAGGACCTAATACAAATGGAAGCCAAATTTTCTTTGTCTTCGGTGACTCTACTCTTCAACCAAATTACACAGTGTGGGGCAAAGTTACATCTGGCCTCGATATTTTGACCTCGATTGCGAGCCTAGGTGCTGTTCAACCTGATGGTAAAGGTCAATATGTTTATGCAGGTGATGGCTTTCCTGTGCAACTAGTTGCTATCGAGAAAGTAAGTATCAAATAATTTAGTTTGTATTAATTATTTTGAAAGCTTCTGCAATTCTTCCTTCTGCAAAGCCTGCCACACCAGCATTTCTCTGGCCCCATTCGCGAACCATATTTTCAAGCTCTGTGTTGTGCGCAGTTTGAGAAACATGAGAATGAAGCGCTTTCATCTTTAGATCAAATGTATCTGTGATATCTACAAAGTGATCAGGGTTTGCAAATCCCATCACCCATACTTCTTTTACTCTCCAAGGTTTGAGGCCCTCATCCTTGAGTAAGTCTGTAAATGCAAATGGATTTCTAGCATCTGGATAAACAGCTTGAATTGCTGCTTCACCTGCAGCTAAATGATCAGGGTGGCTCGCACCAATTCGTTCCCAATTTCGCTCAGGACTTTGGCAGACCATGCGATCGGGTTGAGAGATTCTGATTTGTCGCACAATATCTTTGCGAAGTTTGAGAGTTGCTTCTAAATGTCCATCGACATAATTCAAAAAAGTTATATCCGTAACACCAACTGCTGCTCCAGCTGCTCTTTGTTCACGTTGGCGAACAGCGGGCATATCTTCCTTAGCGATTCCAGATTCTTCGCCACCTTGGTCACCATTGGTGCAAAAGACATAGGAGACTTCAATTCCCTTTTTTACCCATTGAGCAATTGTTCCTGAAGCGCCAAAGTCGGAGTCATCAGGATGGGCATTGATAACTAGAACCTTCTTGATCTCACTATCGGCAATCGGTTCCATGAGTCTCTCCTTTGATAATGAGCAATACTAATCAGGGAATGGCTATTTAAAGATAGCCTTCCTTCCTTATGAATGAGTCTAACGATCCACTACTGGCAGGATTGAATCCGCAGCAATCTGCTGCTGTAACCCATGCCGGTGGTCCATTACTTGTTGTTGCAGGTGCTGGTTCAGGAAAAACTCGAGTACTTACTCGCCGTATTGCTTATCTCATGTCTCGACGAAACGTTGCCCCTTATCAAATATTAGCTATTACATTTACAAATAAGGCAGCAGGAGAGATGAAGGAGCGAGTTGCAGATCTTGTTGGGCCAGTAGCAAAGTCAATGTGGGTATCTACTTTTCACTCGGCATGCGTTCGTCTTTTAAGGCAGGAAGCTAATCGCCTCGGATACTCAAATTCATTTTCCATTTATGACTCAGCTGACTCTTTGCGTCTCATCACAATTGTTGCCAAGGAGCTCAACTTAGATTCCAAACGCTATCCAGCACGTCAATTCCAAGCCATGATTTCAAATGCAAAAAATGAGTTGATGGGGCCTAATGACTATGTGAATGCAACATCAAATCAATTTGAAGAAGTTGTCGCCGATGTTTATAGCATTTACCAAAAACGTCTTCAGCAGGCGAATGCCATGGATTTTGATGATCTCATTCTCAAAACTGTTCAAGTTTTACAGCAATTTCCTGAGGCAAAGGCACGCTTTAGATCTCGCTTCCGCCATGTTCTAGTCGATGAATATCAAGACACTAACCATGCCCAATACATACTTGTAAAAGAACTTGTTGGAAACGAATCAGAAGGACTTCCCGCCGCCGAACTTTGTGTTGTAGGCGATGCCGACCAATCTATCTATGGTTTCCGTGGCGCAACGATTCGAAATATTATGCAATTTGAACTTGATTACCCAAATGCAACAACGGTCTTACTCGAACAAAATTACCGTTCAACGCAGAATATTCTCAATGCAGCTAATGCTGTTATTACACAGAATGTCAGCCGCAAAGAGAAAAATCTTTGGTCAGAGGCTGGGGCAGGTTCACCACTAACTGGCTATATTGCCGAGAGCGAACATGATGAAGCTCAATTTGTAACCGATGAGATTCGAGATTTACAAAAGAGTGGCGTATCTCAGCCAGGTGATACCGCAATTTTCTATCGCACAAATGCTCAATCACGTGTTTTCGAAGAAGTCTTTATGAGAAGTGCGCTGCCATACAAAGTAGTGGGCGGGCTTCGCTTTTATGAGCGCCGAGAAGTAAAAGACTTACTTGCTTACTTGCGAGTTCTATCAAATCTCGAAGATGAAATTTCAATTCGTAGAGTTATAAATTTACCCAAGCGCGGAATCGGTGATCGCGCACTTGAGTGTGTAGAGCTATTTGGAAGTGCACAGGGCTTATCTTTTTGGCAAGCCCTCAATCGCGCCAGTGAAGCACCAGGCATTCCAAATCGCGCAGCACAATCCATCAATGAATTCGTTTCCATGCTTATTGCACTCAACGTATTAGTAGAGGCCAAAACGCGACCATCAGTAATCGTTGAGGCTGTACTTGAACAATCTGGACTTTTAGCTGAACTCGAAAGCAGCACTGACCCACAAGACGAAGTACGTGTTGAGAATATGAAAGAACTTTTAGCAGTGAGTATGGAATATGAAGAACGCCCTATTGAAGAGTTAGGTGAAGATGAAGAGATTTCACTTGCTGGATTCTTGGAGAAAGTCTCACTTGTAGCCGATGCAGATGAAATTCCTGAAGGCGAAGATCATGGTGGTGTAGTAACTCTTATGACACTTCATACTGCTAAAGGTTTGGAATTTCCAACAGTCTTTCTCACGGGCATGGAAGATGGAATATTTCCACACTCACGTACTCTTGGCGAGCAAGATGAAATTGAAGAAGAGCGACGTCTTGCATACGTTGGTCTTACACGTGCACGCGAACGTCTTTATATTTCTCGAGCAGAATATCGCTCGTCATGGGGAGCACCTACATATAACCCGGCATCTCGTTTCCTCGATGAAATTCCAGAAAATCTGATTGAGTGGCGCAATGCTTCATCATCATCACTCTCGCCATCATTAGTGAGAAAAACTAGAACAGTTACTGCGGCTCCACCACGAGCAACAGGGAAGAAAATAAACTCAATTGAATTAGCGGTGGGTGAGCGTGTGTCACATGACACATTTGGCCTTGGCACAGTTGTGGCAACTGCAGGCGAGGGCGAAAAGGCTGAAGCAACAATAAATTTTGGAGAGTATGGCGAGAAGCGATTGCTCCTGCGTTATGCACCCGTTGAAAAGCTCTAGGATTAGGCTCTTCGTACATCATTTATTTGAATTGGAGTGATCCGTGGATCTCTTTGAATACCAAGCACGTGATCTCTTTGAAAAACATGGCGTACCTGTTTTAGCTGCCGCTATTGCACACACTGCAGATGAAGCAGAAGCTGCTGCTAAAAAAATTGGCGGCAAAGTAGTTGTAAAGGCTCAAGTAAAAGTTGGTGGACGCGGAAAAGCTGGCGGAGTAAAACTCGCAGAAGACCCTGCAGATGCTCGTGCTAAAGCTGGGGCAATCCTAGGAATGGATATCAAAGGTCACACTGTTCGCACCGTAATGATTGCAGCAGCGGCTCCTATTGAATCTGAATATTACTTAGCAATTCTTCTAGACCGTTCAAACCGTACATTTTTGGTAATGGCATCAGTATCTGGGGGAATGGATATTGAAGAGGTAGCCCACACCGCTCCTGAAAAATTAGCAAAGATTCCTGTATCGGCAATTGATGGAATTACACCTGCTAAAGCCGCAGAAATTGTTAGTGCCGCACAGTTCCCAGCCGATGTTGCTGATCAAGTTGCACAGGTATTGCTCAAACTTTGGGAAGTCTTCCAATCTGAAGATGCGACCCTTGTTGAAGTAAACCCACTAGTCAAGACAAAAGATGGAAAAGTTATTGCACTCGATGGAAAAATTACTCTCGATGACAATGCTGGATTCCGCCACCTCGATCATGAAGCTTTGATTGATCACGCAGCAACTAACGCTCTTGAAGCGGCAGCGAAAGAGAAAGATCTCAACTACGTAAAGCTCGAAGGTGAAGTTGGAATTATTGGCAATGGTGCAGGTCTGGTGATGAGCACCCTTGATGTTGTTGCATACGCTGGTGAAAAACATGGCGGCGTTCGACCAGCAAACTTCCTAGATATTGGTGGAGGTGCATCTGCGCAGGTTATGGCAGATGGGCTATCAATCATCTTGGGTGATAAAGATGTGAAGAGCGTATTCGTCAACGTATTTGGTGGCATTACTGCATGTGACGCCGTTGCAACTGGAATTGTTCAAGCACTTGAATTGCTAGGTAATAAAGCAACTAAGCCAATCGTGGTTCGCCTCGATGGAAACAATGTTCTAGAAGGTCGCGCAATCCTCAACAAAGCAGCGCATCCATTGATCGAACAGGCAGAAACTATGGATGGAGCAGCAAATCGCGCTGCAGAATTGGCGGCGAAGTAATGTCTATTTTTCTCAACGAGTCCAGCACTGTCATTGTTCAAGGTATGACAGGTTCTGAAGGAACAAAGCACACACGTCGCATGCTCGCTTCCGGTACAAAAGTTGTTGGTGGAGTGACACCGGGAAAAGGTGGACAGAGCGTAGATATCGATGGACATCAGCTCCCTGTATTCAATTCGGTGTCCGAGGCGATTGCTGCAACAAAAGCAAATGTTTCTGTCGTATTCGTTCCTCCTAAGTTTGCAAAGGCAGCAGTAATCGATGCAATTGATGCAGCGATGCCACTTGTCGTAGTTATTACAGAAGGAATTCCAGTTCATGATTCTGCAAGTTTTTATGCACATGCACTTGCAAAGGGAACAACGCGAATCATCGGCCCAAACTGTCCAGGAATTATCAGTCCCGGTAAATCAAATGTAGGAATTATTCCTGCCGACATCACTGGCTCTGGTCCTATTGGTTTAGTTTCAAAATCAGGAACACTCACATACCAAATGATGTACGAGCTTCGTGATATCGGTTTTAGCACAGCAGTTGGAATCGGTGGAGATCCAGTCATTGGAACCACCCATATTGATTGCCTTCGCGCATTCCAAGATGATCCTGATACGAAAGCCATAGTAATGATTGGTGAAATCGGCGGAGATGCAGAAGAGCGTGCTGCTGCATTTATTGGTGAATATGTGACAAAGCCTGTTGTTGGATATGTTGCTGGATTTACTGCACCAGAAGGAAAGACAATGGGTCACGCTGGTGCAATTGTTTCTGGCTCTTCAGGAACTGCGCAAGGAAAGCAAGATGCACTTGAGGCAGCAGGAGTAAAGGTTGGTAAGACTCCGAGTGAAACGGCGCAATTGATGCGCGCCATATTAGAGCGCTAGCGCACAATGTTTCAGCGCGTACTTGCCGTTACTTTAGGTCAAGTAGTGCGCAGTATTGCGTTAGTGCTTCTGCCAATCTCTTTTCTCTCCCTTATTGCATGGGCCACTGCGGGTAGCGTCAATGGCAATACAACAGATCCGATGCGTGGCGCGATGTGGATTTGGTTAGGTGCACATCACTTGCCATTCACGCTTTCATTGCCACCAGCTGGAACTCCAGGTTTACTCTCATATTTACCTTTAGGAGCACTCATATTTCCAATACTTGCTATTCGTAGTGGCTTTGCTCGGAGTATGGAAAAACTTGATGATGATGTCTCGCTAATTTCACTTGCCAGGATTGCCTACATCTTGGAATACACACTCGTTGCAATGCTCTGTGCTTACATGAGTAGAACGGATGCGGTTCAACCGCAGTGGTATTTAGCACCACTTATTATTCTTCCAATTGCAACTTTGACTACCTTCAGCGTAGGGCGTCGACTAGTGATTTCTCAAGCAATTCTTTTTAGCTCACGCGCCCTTGCACTTCTATTAGGAGTGAGTTCAATAATTTTTGGAATAACAATTCTTACTAATCTTTCAATGGTTGAAGATCTAACCCAAGTTCTCCAACCTGGCATTCTTGGTGGGATCCTTCTTCTATTTATCAATATCCTCTATATTCCAAATGCAGTAGTTGCAACACTTTCATATTTAGCAGGCTCTGGATTTGCAATCGGATCGGGAACGCTTGTTGCACCCTGGAGTCATCGATTATTTGAAATTCCAGCAATCCCACTTTTGGGTGCTGTTCCAGCCGAGAAAGCAATGTGGCATTTGTTATTTATAGTCATAATTGTGGCTGTTGGTGCACTTATGACAACGTGGACAATTCAACTGAGTACTCGCACTTTGATACAGAGTTACTTTCTCTCATGCGCCATGATTGTGCTCTTAGCCTTCTTCAGTAGTGGAGCGCTCATTACAAACATTTTGGATTCCGTTGGTGTTTCACTCTGGAAATTCCCATTACTAATCGGAGCCGAACTTGGACTCGGAATATTGTTGACAATATTTATACCTAGAATTTCTCTATCGAACCCCTTGAAGCGGTGAAGAGAGCTGTAATCCTGGCATCAGGAAATGGGAGTTTGGCACAGGCAATAATCGATGATGCTCAACTGAGTACTCAGATAGTCGCTCTCATCTCTGATCGCGCAGATGCCCTTGTTTTAGAACGTGCACGACTAAGTGGAATCTCAACGCATGTCATTGAGATGAAGAGCAATCGACAGGTATGGGATAGAGAAATACTTGATTGTGTAAACAATCTCAAACCTGACTTGGTTATCAGTGCTGGCTTTATGCGAATTTTATCGCCAGATTTTGTTCGAACTTTTCCGACAATCAATAGCCATCCAGCTCTTCTGCCACTCTTTCCCGGTGCTCACGCCGTACGCGATGCTTTAGCAGCAGGCGCAACAGAGACAGGGACGACAATCCACTGGGTAGATGAAGGCGTGGATACTGGAAAAATTCTAAGGCAAGTGAAAGTTTCAATATTGCCTGGAGATAATGAAGCATCTCTTCATGAGAGAATTAAGGAAGTTGAACGAGGTCTCATTGTTGCGGCCATAAAAGAAGTATTACCCACTCTGGAGTCACGCCATGGCTGATCGCAAACCAATCCGCAGAGCACTCATCAGCGTCTATGACAAAGCCAGACTTGTAGAAATTGGAAAAGTCTTATCTGATGCTGGAGTAGAGATTCTCTCTACAGGATCTACTGCAAAGAATTTAGCGGATGCAGGGATAGCAGTTACAGAAGTCAGCGCCTACACAGGATTTCCAGAAATTATGGGCGGACGCGTAAAGACATTACACCCGCGCGTGCACTCCGGAATTTTGGCAGATCAGAATAATCCAGAGCATATGCAAGCGATTAAAGATTTAGATATTGCACCCTTTGATCTAGTAATAATCAATCTTTATCCCTTCGCAGCCACAATCGCCTCTGGTGCAGATTTCGCTGAATGTATTGAACAAATTGATATTGGTGGCCCATCAATGTTGCGCGGTGCGGCAAAGAATCATGGCTCCGTTGCAGTTCTCAGTAATACATCTCAATATGACCTACTTGTAACCGCTATCAAAGCAGGTGGTTTTACTGGTCAAGAGCGTCAAGATTTAGCTCGAGATGTATTTAGAACAACAGCAGAATATGACCTCACTATTGCTAATTGGTTGGGCAAAGACGAAGAGCTTCCGCGATGGTTTGGACGAATCTGGCACCGAGAAAATACTTTGCGCTACGGGGAGAACCCACATCAAAGCGCAGCCATTTATTCAGGTGGCCCATCAGGAATTGTGAGTGCAAAGCAACTACATGGCAAAGAGATGTCTTTCAATAATTACACGGATGCAGATGCTGCTTGGCGCGCTGTATTAGATCATCGCGATCCTGCAGTTGCGATCATGAAGCATGCTAATCCATGTGGAATTGCAGTATGCGCACTCGGAGTTGGTATTGCATATCAGCATGCACACGAGTGCGACCCAGTTTCAGCATTTGGCGGCGTTGTAGCAGCTAATCGAATCGTTACCGTTGAAATGGCAACTCCACTCTCACAAGTTTTTACAGAGGTAATTATTGCTCCAGGCTATGAACCAGAAGCCCTTGAAATACTTTCTAAGAAGCCATCAATTCGTATTTTGCAATGTGAAGTTCCTGGAATCAATCCATTAGAAATGCGCCCTGTTTCTGGGGGAGTGTTATTACAAAATACTGACCTCATAGATGCAGCGGGTGATTCACCATCGCTATGGAAACAAGTATCTGGTCAGCCAGTTGATCTACAAACGATGAAAGATCTTGAATTTGCATGGCGCAGCGTTCGAAGTGTGAAGAGCAATGCAATTCTGCTTGCAAAAGATACTGCTTCAGTAGGAATCGGTATGGGCCAAGTAAATAGAGTTGATTCTGCAAAGCTTGCAGTTGAGCGCGCAGGAGATCGAGTCAAGGGAAGCGTTGCTGCAAGTGATGCATTCTTTCCATTTGCAGATGGATTACAGATCCTCATTGATGCAGGAATTACCGCAGTAGTTCAGCCTGGTGGCAGTGTTCGAGATGAAGAAGTAATTGCAGCAGCACAAAGCGCCGGAATCGCGATGTTTTTCACGGGTACCAGACACTTCTCCCACGCCTAATAGGATACGAACATGAGCGCAGTGATTCTCGATGGCAAAGCATTAGCCAATCAAATAAAGCAAGAACTTGCACTGCGCGTTGCTGCATTGAAAGAAAAAGGAATAATTCCTGGTCTTGGAACAATTCTTGTTGGCGATGATCCTGGTTCGCATTCTTACGTTGGTGGCAAACATAGTGATTGCAAAGAAGTTGGAATCAAATCAATACGCATAGATCTTCCCGCAAGTGCCACTGAAAGTGATGTTCTTGCAGCTGTCAAAGATCTCAATTCCTCAAAAGAATGCACTGGCTATATCGTTCAGTTGCCACTTCCAAAGGGGATAAATACTCAAAATGTTTTGGAAGCAATCGATCCAGATAAGGATGCCGATGGCTTGCATCCGATGAATTTAGGACGATTAGTTGCAGGTTATGACGCACCACTTCCATGTACACCTCGTGGAATTGTCGAATTACTTCGTCATTACACAATAAATCTTGATGGTGCAGAAATTACTGTCATTGGTCGTGGCCTTACAGTGGGCCGTCCATTGGGGCTCTTACTAACAAGACGCGCAGAAAATGCGACAGTTACTCTCACTCACACTGGTACTAAAGATTTAGCCAAGCACACCCGAAATGCAGACATTGTTATTGCTGCTATCGGTCAGACACATTTTCTAAAAGCAGAGATGATCAAACCTGGAGCAACTCTTATTGATGTTGGTATCAGCCGTGGTGACTCTGGATTGAATGGAGATATTTCTCCAGAGGCTTATGCAATTGCCGGTTTTGTTTCACCGATGCCTGGTGGTGTTGGACCAATGACACGTGCAATGTTATTGACAAATGTGGTCGATGCATGCAGCTGATTTCAAGAACTTTGCGAATTAGTAGTTATTCCCTTATTTGTCTGGGTGTGCTTCTAGGTGCAATTGGTTATGTGAGAACTGGGTCACTTCTCATTAGTGGCGGAACACTCGCTCAAGCAATTGCTGCACGAAAATCACGCAGAATTGAGTTCTACCTACCTGCCGCCATTGCGGTGGCGCTCTTTGTGCTGGCAATAGCACTACCGCATGGGCGGTAGAGTTATCTTGACGTCAAGAGAGTTGTAAACGACAAAGGAGTACGCCATGGGCGGAAAAGTTACGGTTGTAGGTGCAGGATTTTACGGATCAACAACAGCGCTTCGGTTAGCTGAATACAACATCTTTGACACTGTTGTACTTACCGACATTCTTGAAGGAAAGCCAGAAGGTTTGGCACTCGATATGAATCAATCTCGTTCAATCGAAGGTTTTGAAACAAAGATTATTGGTGCAACAACAACTCCTGAAGGTGCTGGCTATGAAGCTACAGCTAATTCAGATGTAGTTGTTATTACTGCAGGACTTCCTCGCAAGCCAGGAATGAGTCGCATGGATCTCATTGGCGTCAATGCAGGAATCGTTCGTGGAGTTGCCGAAAACATTGCAAAACATTCACCTCAAGCAGTCATTATCGTTGTATCAAATCCACTCGATGAGATGACAGCACTGACTCAGATTGCATCAAATTTTCCTAAGAATCGCGTGATGGGTCAGGCAGGCATGCTCGATACTGCGCGCTTTACTAACTTTGTTGCTGAAAAATTAGGCGTAAAGGTTGGTTCTGTAAAGACTCTGACACTTGGTTCACACGGAGACACAATGGTCCCAGTTCCAAGTCGTTGTACAGTCGATGGCAAAGCACTCAGCGAGTTACTTTCACAGACTGAGATTGATGAATTAGTAGATCGCACTCGCAACGGTGGGGCAGAAGTTGTTGCACTTCTAAAAACTGGATCTGCTTATTACGCACCATCAGCGGCGGCTGCACGAATGGCAAAGGCAGTAATTGAAGATTCAGGTGCAGTAATGCCAGTGTGCGCGTGGGTTGATGGCGAATATGGAATTTCTGGTGTCTACCTTGGTGTTGAAGCTGAGATTGGCCGTGAAGGAATAAAGAAAGTTGTCGAAAGTAAACTTACTGATTCAGAAGTGAGTGCTTTGAAAGCAGCAGCAGAAGCAGTCCGTGCAAAACAAGCAGATGTTCTAACCCTCTAAGGAGCAAGTACTCAGATGAATAAGATTAAAGTTGAAGGCACAGTTGTTGAACTAGATGGCGATGAGATGACGCGCATTATTTGGCACTTCATCAAAGAATCACTGATCTTGCCTTATCTCGATGTCAATCTTGAGTACTACGACTTAGGTATGGAAAATCGCGATGCGACTGATGATCAAGTAACTATTGATTCGGCACATGCAATTCAAAAGCACGGCGTTGGCGTCAAGTGCGCAACCATTACTCCGGATGAGGCCCGTGTTGAAGAATTCGGTCTGAAAAAGATGTGGAAATCTCCTAACGGAACAGTTCGCAATATTCTCGGCGGAGTTATTTTCCGTGAACCGATCATCATCAAAAATGTTCCACGTCTAGTCCCACACTGGACAAAGCCAATCGTTATCGGTCGTCACGCATTTGGTGATCAGTACCGCGCAACAGATTTCCTTATTCCAAGTGCTGGAAAGCTCACAATGACTTTTGTTCCAGAAGATGGATCAAAGCCAATGGAGTTCAACGTCTTTGATTTCCCATCATCAGGAATTGCTATGGGTATGTATAACCTTGATGAATCTATTCGCGACTTTGCACGCGCATCGATGAACTACGGACTTATTCGTAAGTACCCAGTATTTCTCTCTACAAAGAACACAATTCTCAAAGCCTACGATGGTCGATTCAAAGATATTTTTGAGGAGATTTATCAAGCAGAATTCAAAGCAGATTTTGAAAAGGCTGGAATTACATATGAGCACCGCCTCATTGATGACATGGTTGCAACAGCACTTCGCTGGGAAGGTGGCTACGTCTGGGCTTGTAAGAATTACGATGGAGATGTTCAATCAGATACCGTCGCACAAGGTTATGGCTCACTCGGTCTTATGACATCAGTTCTTATGACTCCAGATGGAAAGATTGTTGAATCAGAGGCAGCCCATGGAACAGTGACACGTCACTACCGTGAACACCAAGCGGGGCGTGCAACATCGACTAATCCAATTGCATCAATCTTTGCGTGGACTCAAGGATTAGCGCACCGCGCAAAACTTGATAACAATGCAGAGCTTGCAAAGTTCTGTTCAACACTTGAGCGAGTGTGTATCGAAACTGTTGAATCAGGAAAGATGACAAAGGATCTTGCAATCCTTATTTCCAAAGATGCTCCTTGGCAAAATACGCAAGACTTCTTAGCCTCTATCGATGAGAATCTTAAGAAAGCGATGGCATAGTCCTTCTTTTTTGAGGACTAACACTCGATTTTTTATTGCACCTCTTTCCTAAGAGGTCTAGTTTCCTAAGCAACTGAGCATTGAAGCTCATTCGATTAGGAGAAAAGAATGACCGATTTCGTTGCACCAGGATTACCTGGAAGCAAAGTTACATATTTATCACGCTACGACCATTGGATAAATGGCAAGTTTGTTAAACCATCATCAGGTCAATATTTTGAAAATGTCACACCTGTCACAGGAAAAGTCTTTTGTGATGTCGCACGTGGCAATGCTGCAGATATTGATTTAGCACTCGATGCTGCGCATGCCGCAGCACCAGCCTGGGGTCGTACATCTGCAACTGAGCGAGCAATTATTCTCAACAAAATTGCAGATCGTATGGAAGCAAATGTTGAAGCAATTGCAGTTGCCGAGACTTGGGAAAATGGAAAGCCAATTCGCGAAGCACTCTATGTAGATATCCCACTTGCAATAGATCACTTTCGCTATTTTGCTGCAGCCATTCGCGCACAAGAAGGATCAGCTGGCGAACTAGATCACGACACAGTTGCCTATCACTTCCACGAACCACTGGGCGTAGTTGGCCAGATCATTCCGTGGAACTTCCCAATTCTGATGGCAGTGTGGAAATTAGCTCCAGCACTAGCTGCAGGTAACTGCGTAGTTCTCAAGCCCGCAGAACAAACCCCAGTCTCGATTCATTATTTGATGAGCATCATCGGTGATTTATTGCCAGATGGCGTTCTCAATATCGTCAATGGCTTTGGTGTCGAAGCAGGTAAACCACTTGCATCTTCACCACGCATTGCAAAGATTGCATTTACGGGTGAGACCAGTACCGGCCGCCTCATCATGCAATATGCATCAGAGAACATCATTCCTGTCACACTCGAATTAGGTGGCAAGAGTCCTAATATTTTCTTTGCAGATGTTGCAGCAGAAAATGACGCGTTCTATGACAAAGCACTCGAAGGCTTCACAATGTTTGCCGTCAATCAGGGTGAAGTATGTACATGCCCTTCTCGAGGACTAATCGACACGAAAATCTATGACAAATTCTTGGGCGATGTCACAGCGCGTACTCAAGCAATAAAGCAGGGTCACCCACTCGATCTATCGACGATGATTGGTGCCCAAGCAAGTAATGACCAATTAGAAAAGATTCTTTCCTATTTTGATATTGGAAAGAAAGAAGGAGCAAAAGTAATAACGGGCGGAACTCGCGCTGACCTTGGTGGCGAGCTATCCGGTGGTTACTACGTAACTCCAACAATCTTTGAAGGTAAGAACTCGATGAGAATCTTCCAAGAAGAGATCTTTGGTCCAGTTGTATCCGTAACAAAATTTGATGGATATGACGATGCAATGCAGATAGCCAATGACACCTTGTACGGACTTGGTGCTGGTGTATGGACTCGCGATATGAATACTGCTTATCGTGCTGGTCGTGAAATAAAGGCAGGACGTGTGTGGACTAATTGTTATCACGCATATCCTGCAGGCGCTGCCTTTGGTGGTTACAAAGCATCAGGTATTGGTCGTGAAAACCATAAGATGATGCTCGATCATTACCAACAGACAAAGAATCTGCTAGTTTCGTATTCACCAAACAAGCTCGGATTCTTCTAAAAAGTTAGGAAGTAACACACATGTCTCTGCCGCCTCGTGTCGATGTAACTGCCGAGGCGGCAGAGCTTTTGTGTAAGCTCACAAAAATAAATGGCCCACTAATGTTTCATCAATCTGGTGGCTGTTGCGATGGGTCGTCGCCGATGTGTTATCTCAAAGGTGAATTTCGTGTGGGGGGCTCAGATGTTTTACTCGGTGAACTAAATATTGTTGGATTAGATGAACCCATACTCGTATGGATTTCAGCATCTCAATTTGAATATTGGAAACACACTCATCTGACAATTGATTTAGTTGATGGCCGTGGTGGGGGATTCTCCTTGGAATCTCCAGAGGGTAAGCGATTTCTCATTCGCTCAAGGCTATTTAGCGATGAAGAATGGGCACTATTAGAAAGCGCTCCAATTACAACTGGGGCATAAAAAAATCCCCGCCAGTTACCCGGCGGGGATTTTTCTATTTCAATTACTTAATGCGCTCTCCAGTTGTTGCATTGAAGAGGTGAACAGCTGCTGGGTTTACACCAACAGTAATTGTCTGTCCTGGCTTAGGTGGGTTCTTTGGATCCCAGCGAACAATTACTTGTGCGCCTTCGTCAGTTGCATTAGCAAACTTGACTGTTTGATCCGCTGGCTTTCCGTAAACGAATGCATCTGCACCGAGCTCTTCAACAACTTCTACGAGAACGTGGAAGCCTGTTGTTGCTGGTGTGAAGCCTTCTGGACGAATACCAACTGTGACAGTTGCGCCAGCACTTGCAGGAACTGCAATTGCTAGATCTCCGAGCATTGCTTTTCCGCCACTTACTGGAGCATTGAGCAAGTTCATTGCTGGTGATCCAATAAATCCTGCAACGAATGCATTTGCTGGATTGTCATAAAGATTACGAGGAGTATCAACTTGCTGAAGAAGTCCATCCTTCAACACTGCTACGCGATCACCCATGGTCATAGCTTCAACCTGGTCGTGAGTTACATAAACAGTTGTGATACCAAGGCGGCGCTGTAGCGCTGCAATTTGTGTACGAGTTGCTACGCGCAACTTCGCATCAAGGTTTGATAGTGGTTCATCCATAAGGAATACCTGTGGTTCGCGAACAATTGCGCGACCCATAGCAACGCGCTGACGTTGTCCACCTGATAGAGCCTTTGGCTTGCGCTCTAGGTATGGCTCAAGGTCGAGCAACTTTGCTGCTTCAAGAACACGACGACTGCGTTCTTCCTTAGGTGTTCCTGCAATTTTGAGAGCGAATCCCATGTTCTCCGCAACTGTCATATGTGGGTAAAGCGCATATGACTGGAAAACCATTGCAATGTCGCGATCTTTTGGTGCAACATTTGTTACATCGCGATCGCCGATCAAGATACGTCCGTTATCGATCTCTTCAAGTCCTGCCAACATACGAAGTGATGTTGACTTACCGCAACCTGATGGTCCGACAAGTACAAGAAATTCACCATCATTGACAGTGAGGTTCAACTTGTCGACTGCAGGTGCAGTTGTTCCTGGATAGATGCGTGTAGCGGCTTCGAATACAACTGATGCCATTTTTATATCTCCTTCTCCGGGCAGGTACGTGCCCGACGGTCCGAGGATGAAGGCGCCCAAGGGGTTCCTTGAGCGTGAAGGAAGGCTAGGGCATAACACCCGGAAAAGGGAAGTCCTATACTTGGGAAATAATGGAGTCGCATTCGCTGGGATCACTCGTTGGCGACCTCGCCACGGTTGCAGGGCTTATTCTCCTTGCCTCTTTCTTCGTTGCCGCAGAAATCGCACTTATCTCACTGCGAGATAGCCAGATTCGCCAACTCTCAACCAAAGGTCGACGTGGCGCTCGCGTCGCCGCTCTTGCTCAAAATCCCAATCGATTCTTAGCTGCGGCTCAAGTAGGTGTGACCGTCTGTGGTTTTCTATCTGCAGCTCTTGGCGCAGAAAAACTTGGCGCATATGTAATCCCTTGGTTAGAAGATCTTGGAGTTTCACCAACATGGAGCACAACTACATCGTTAGTTGGCGTGACATTAGTGATTGCATATTTTTCACTTGTATTTGGCGAACTCGTTCCAAAACGTTTGGCACTTTTTCGCACCGAAGAGATTGCACTCGCATCCGCTGCTGCAATTGATTTCACGGCAAAATTGTTTCGCCCTGTCATTTGGTTGCTCTCAAAATCTACAGACTTTGTTGTGCGCGTATTTGGTGTTGATCCTAAAGAACAAAGAAGTGCGATGTCTGAAGAAGAGCTCCTTGATTTAGTGGCTGGACATGCAGCCCTAACTGATGAAGAGCGAGACATTGTAGAAGAAGTCTTTAACGCATCTGAGCGCCAAGTACATGAACTCATGGTTCCCCGTACAGAGGTTGATTTCATGGATGGTTCACTCACCGTATCTAAAGCAATTGCACTTGCAGTAGAGAAAGCACATTCTCGTTATCCCGTTGTACGAGGTTCTAGTGATGAAGTAATTGGTTTTATCCATGTGCGCGATTTGTTGGATACTTCACTTGCATCTTCTGGTGGAAAGATTCAAGAACTTGTGCGCAATATTATGTATTTGCCTGGTACAAAAGGTGTTTTACCTGCGCTCACTGAAATGCGAAATCAGCGCCAGCATTTAGCAATCGTGCTCGATGAATATGGTGGCACTGATGGAATTGTTACCTTAGAAGATCTCGTCGAATCTCTTATTGGCGATATTCGCGATGAATATGACGAGTACCAAGAGGCACTACCTACACAATCTCAGACGGAGGATTTCGAGGTAGATGGACTCATTTCTGTTGAAGATTTACGCGATGACTCAGGTATAGAAATTCCTGAGGGGCCATATGAAACTGCGAGTGGATTTGTAATGCATTTTCTCGGTCATATCCCTCGCGAAGGTGATGTTGCCAGTATCAATGGCATTCGCATCACGGTACTTTCTATGGAAGGCAAGCGGGCTGGACGTCTATTAATATCGAGAGTTATATAAATCATGCGAGAATCACTCCATGACCGCTAAAGCCGCAAAGAGAGTGCTCTCGGGAATTCAACCGACTAGTGACTCTTTCCATCTTGGAAATTATTTAGGTGCGGTCAAACAATGGGTTGATCTTCAGGATGGACATGATGCCTTTTATTGCATAGTGGATTTACATGCCCTAACAATTGAAACCAATCCAGCACAATTTAGAAAGCGCACACTGGCATCTGCAGCCCAGTTATTAGCACTTGGAATTTCGCCCGAGAAATCAACTCTCTTTATTCAATCTCAAGTACCTCAACACAACCAATTAGGTTGGATTATGGAATGTCTTACTGGTTTTGGGGAAGCTAGTCGTATGACTCAGTTCAAAGATAAATCTTCAAAGAACGGCTCAGATCGTACGGTCGTAGGTCTCTTTACTTATCCAATGTTGCAAGCTGCCGACATTCTTTTATACCAAGCAGATTATGTTCCAGTGGGTGAAGATCAACGTCAACATATCGAACTCACGCGTGATTTAGCGCAACGATTCAATACAAAGTATGGCCAAACTTTTCAAATTCCAGATGCTTATATTCTAAAAACTGCAGCAAAGATCAATGATTTGCAAGATGCAACTGCAAAAATGAGTAAGTCATCTGGCTCTGTAGCTGGCGTAATCGAAATTATGGATACACCAGAGTCCAATGCTAAGAAGATAAAGAGTGCGACAACTGATGCCGGCAGAGAAGTTCGATTTGATGAGAAAGAGAAGCCAGGAATTAGTAATCTGCTTACCATTCATAGCGCACTCTCTGGCCAAACAATTCAAGCAATTGAAAAGGATTTTGATGGAAAGGGCTATGGTGATTTCAAGTCAGCTGTAGCTGAAGTTGTTGTTGAATATTTCAGGC
The DNA here is from genome assembly GCA_903934975.1 of uncultured Actinomycetes bacterium. Lineage (GTDB taxonomy): Bacteria > Actinomycetota > Actinomycetes > Nanopelagicales > Nanopelagicaceae > Planktophila. Next base: position 21,649 of record CAIZPZ010000097.1, read on the forward strand.
CAATACGTGCACGTGCACTCGAATTACTCGAAGATGAATCGAACTTGCTCTCAATTCTCCATGATGGTGCTGCCAAGGCTCACTCTGTAGCGTCGAAAACAGTTGATCAAACGTACGCAAATCTTGGGGTCGTGAAGTGAAGAGGCTTCGACTATTCACCCTTCTGATTTCTTTAGCTCTTCCTCTTATTGCTCTTCCTGCTCATGGAGTAACCCCACCACTTATCGGGATCGCATATGACATTGGGGGCCGCGGAGATAGCGGATTCAATGATGCAGCAGGTGCTGGAGTGGATAGAGCAGTAAAAGAGTTGAAAGCTAAGTTTGAATCTACTGTCACATTTGGTACTCAAAGCGATCGAGAAACACGTTTGTCATCTCTTGTAGAAAAGAATGCAAATCCAATTATCGCTATTGGAAGTGACTATGCAGCAGCAGTTGATGCAAGTGCACAGAAGTATCCTGACACACAATTTATTCTTATTGACGATGCAAGTGTTGCCCACCTCAATGTGACTTCAATAATTTTTGCAGAAAGCCAAGGTGCATATTTAGCGGGTGCTGCTGCAGCACTTGCCACAAAGAGCGGCAAAGTGGCCATGATTGTCAATGAGAAGCAGAGCAAACTATTTTGGAATGGTTTCAATGTCGGCGTTAGGAATACAAAAAAAACAGTAAAAGCGACACTTTCTTTTGCTAACAAGAATTACGCCGCTACTGCAAAAGATCTTATAGATTCAGGTGTTGATATTATTTATTTAGGTATTCGTGGCTCCTCCACGGATGTGCTTGATGAAATCACAAAGCAAAATCTTTCTAAGAATCGCAAAAAGAGTATGCCAATGGTTTATCTAATCAGTGTTACGCCAGATCAATTCTTGCGAGTAAGTCCTGCATCAAAGGAATTTTTGTTAGCCAGAATCGAGAAGCGAGTTGATACTGCTGTCTTTAATGTGGCAAGTGCTGCGGTAAACGGTTCTCAATACCTAGATATCATTGATAAGGATTTAGGTATCTACGGTCATAGATTTGATGTATCAGATGATGGAATTACGATTGACGTTAGAAGTAAGTTACTCAATCCTTTTTCTAAACAACTGGCAGTGGCAAAGAAGCAGGCCCTGCTAGTAAAGGACTAACTAGTTACTGCTTTTATAATCTCTTGAGCTTCCTCTTTAGAGCTGTAGGACGATTGAGTGCCTCGGCGGGTCACGCTTTGAGAAGCACAAGCACAACCAAGTTTTACTGCTAACTCCTCTGACATCCCACGTGCTAATCCGTATGCAAAAGCACCCACAAAGGAATCTCCTGCACCCGTTGTGTCGATCGCGTTTACCTTTGGCGAAGGAATTCGAACAATTTCACCCGTTGATGCCGTAAATGCTGCACCTAATTCGCCTAAGGTAACCAGGATTCGCTTACCAAGTAATCGCGCTAAATCAGCAATTGTTTCGTCAGAATCAGGTGAGCGCTTCTGTGGATCCATAGATGCGAACTCGTGTTCATTTGGTGCTATCCAGTCACTGGCTGCCAGCAACTCTGCAGATAATGGAGCAAAGGGTGCTGGATTTAGTATTGTCCTAATTCCTTTTTTCGCAGCTGCACGAAAGGCGGCAGCAGTTACTTCTTGCGGAATCTCTAACTGACCAATAACGATATCTATATCGGCAATCGATTCAATTGCTCTGACTGCTTGCTCAGCAGTCATTGAATTATTTGATCCCGGTACACAAATAATTCGATTCGATCCATCTTTTTCAACCCATATAGGGGCAACACCACTTGCGCCGCTGGTACGTTCTACAAACGAGGTATTAATTCCTTGATCTTGAAAATTTTTTAGAGTTGAATCACCAAAAACATCATCACCTAAAGTGTTGACCATATATACATGCGCACCCATGCGACTGGCCATCACAGATTGGTTTGCGCCTTTACCGCCAAAACCCAATGCAAATGAATCACCGATAAGGGTTTCTCCACTTTGCGGAACTGTGTCGATGTAGGTGATCATGTCCATCATGGTGCTACCTACAACAACGACTGTTGGGAGATTTTTTGGAGAGCCAGCATGCAAACTATCAACCATTACTTTACCCTCCAAAGGACTCATCTCTTTTGAGCGTAGACGAAACACTAGCCCAAGAGATACGCTCTCTGCAATCGTTTCCATTAAGAAGCGTCATCCCCACAGATTTGATCAAAGGCGAGTCAGTCACTGTTCTGCGCAAGTGGAATGTGAAAAACTTTCATACGATCAAAGTTTAATAGTTCCAAACGAGTGATCACTCAAACAACTAAAAGGAGAAATACCGAATGCAGAAAAAACTTCTAGGTCGTTGGGGAGCAATTGCAATTGCTGCAGCCCTAACCGCTTCAGTCGTGACCGGTTGCGGTAGCGATAGCGAAGATGCAGCATCAACAGCTGAAGGCACAATTGGAATTGCCTATAGCCTCGGCGGACGCGATGTTCCAGGCTTTAACCAGCTTGCATACATTGGTGTAGAGCCACTACTTGCAGAAAATCCAAACCTTAAGCTCATTGAGTCACAAGATAACCCAACAGCTACAGATGATCAGCGCGCTGAGCGTCTTCGTCTTATGGCACAAAAGGGTGCAAACCCAATCGTTGTAGTTGGCTTTACATATGCCGCTGCACTTGCAAAAGTTGCACCAGAATTTCCTGAAATTCAATGGGGGATTGTAGATGACTCATCTGTTACAGCAGATAACGTTCATAGCATCGTCTTCAAAGAAGAAGAAGGCTCATACCTTGTAGGTGTTGCAGCAGCCCTGAAGAGCAAGTCAAATAATGTTGGATTTATCGGTGGAGTAAATACACCTCTCATCGCTAAATTCGAAGCTGGCTTTATCGCAGGTGCTAAAGCTGTAAACCCAAAGATCAAGGTTCAATCAACATACATCAGCAACTTCCCTGACTTCTCAGGATTCAACGATCCTGCAAAGGGATACGAAGCTGCTAAGGGTATGTACGAGAACGGCGCAGATGTTGTTTATGCAGCAGCTGGCGGAACCGGAACTGGTATGCACAAAGCTGGCTCTGAGCTCGGAAAGTGGTCAATCGGCGTAGATGCAGATGAAGCTACATACCCAGCACATGCTGATTACGTAACAACAATCCTTACATCAATGCTCAAGCGCGTTGATACAGGTGTCAATGCATTTGTTAAGGATGCACTAGCCGGAACAGCAACTGCAGGAGTAAAGACTTGGGGTGTTGCTGAAGGTGGCGTTGGATATACAACCACAGGTGGATATATCGATGACATCACTTCAAAGATCGATGAGTACTCAGCAAAGATCGCTTCTGGTGAAGTTGTAGTTCCAACAGATCCAAAGGCATAAGTAAGGAATACATCACTTAGGTAATGTGAAGTGCGCCGCCGATATGGCGGC